>DASPIR010000035.1 GCA_035628995.1 Clostridia bacterium
AGTATGAATGGAACAGTAAAATGGTTTAACGGAGAAAAGGGATATGGATTTATCACAGGAGAAGACGGAACAGATGTATTCGCACATTTTTCCCAGATAAATTCAGAAGGCTACAAATCACTTCAAGAAGGACAGAAAGTAACTTATAACGTAGCTAGCGGACCAAAAGGACCACAGGCAGAAAATATTACTATAATCTAATTAGTGAATATTTTACCCCTTAAATAGATGACTATTTAAGGGGTTTTTATTTGCTCAAAATCATTTTGAAAAGCGTGCATAGCACCGTTTCTTAGTTAACTTAATCCCTATAATTTGCCAGTGCATTATTAGTAATTTCAATCGCATTATCAATAGCGCCCAAAGTATTCTTAATACGTTGTTTATTCTCTTCCTTCTCTGCAGAGCTCAGAGACTGGTTTAAAGTATCCATACAAGTAACCAAGCGGTCATATACATCCTGAATACCCTGTTTTGCATTGTTTTGCTGCATTTTCATACCTCCATTTAATCAGTTATTTGATTCATAATACTAGTATCTATCAACAATATAAAAAAATACTAGAATTAAGTTGATAACAGTGGATAAACTTCTAGAATATAAGGTTATTATTTAAGAAAGGGGTTTATGGTTATGAATAGTTTTAGCCCTGCAGATTTTGAAATTGTTCTAAATACGTTAGAAAATCAGTTAGGCAGCTTGGTTGAATGTGATACTGTAAGATCTATTGGAGGTAATCTTAATACGAGGGGGATGTCTTTTAAGGACAGAGCCAATCCACATAAGGTAGGAACATTAATAGTAGGAGAAGACAAAGGTTCTATAGCTGTGGATATAAGCATACTTGATGATGCAGTAAGGAGCTTTACTATCAAGGATAGCTCGGATGAGGATGGAATAAAAAATATAGTTGGTTGGTTTCAACAAAATTATACCTAGAAGAAATAGAAGGTTACTTTATGGCAAAGAAAAAGAGATAATTTGAGATAAAATACCCTCTGCTTTAGATAAAGCAGGGGGTATTTTATTAATAAACCATGCTGCAATGAAAATTCATTTAATAAGTTCATAAATATTCTGAAAATTAAATGGATAAGATAATACATATAATGTATAATTAAACTCAAATGTTATATTAAGACAAAATATAAATCGCGCGAGGGAGATTTCATTGAATAGTTGCGATTTATAACACCAATGTAAACGTTTCGCACTATTGAACTATTATGTAGCAGATTTAGTGCGAAACATATTGTTCGATTATTATAGATTAGCAAATGAGGAGTGATAGCATGGCCAAGACTGCCATTGTCTCTGATTCTACCAGTGATTTGACATTAGAGACGATAAAAAGATACAACATAAGAATTCTGCCGCTAAGAGTCATATACACAGATGGAGAATATAGGGATAGAGTTGATATTACACCTGAGGAAATATACTCAAGGTTCAAAGAAGAAATACCAACTACATCGCTGCCTTCTCCCCAGGATACTGTAGATCTTTTTAATCAGTTAAAACAAGAGGGGTATACCCATGCGATAGTAGTAACCATATCCAGCGGAATAAGCGGAACTATGAACATGATAAGAAACATTGCGGATAGCTATGAGGGTTTGTCCTTTGAAATAATCGACTCAAAGTCTCTTACCATGGGTGCGGGTTTTGCCATAATAGAGGGTGCAAAGGAGTTAGAGAAAACAAATGACTTTGAAAAGGCAGTAAATAGGATAAAAACCGTACTAAAGGGAACGAAGGTTTATTATGTGGTGCAGACGCTGGAATATTTAAAAAAGGGCGGGCGTATCGGCAAGGTTGAAGGTACAATAGGAGAGCTGCTGAGCATAAAGCCAATTATATCTATAAATGAAGAGGGTGTGTACTATAGTTATAAAAAGGTTAGAGGACGAAGCAGGTCTATTGAAGAGTTGCTTGAAATAATAAAAGAAAAGGCAAAGGAAACTCTGGTTAATATTGCTATAGCCCATGGAGATGCCTTTTTGGAAGCACAAGACTTATTGAAAAAAGTTAAGGAGCTAAAAAATATAAATGAAACAGTTTTCACACAGATAAGCCCAGTGCTGGTAGTGCATACAGGACCAGGACTTATAGGAATAGTGATCTCAGAGGTTTAATTGTTTTTGTAGTGCATAGTGATAAAAAAGCGAGGCATTAAGTTATAATACTTGATGCCTCACTTTTATTTATTACAAGAAGAAAAATGCCATGGCAAGGGCACAAAGCTTGACGACTCTGCAGGGGGGAAGGTTCAAAATAGAGATTGATGGAGATTTATTCAAGGTAAACGTAGAAATCCCTTTTTGGACAGAAGGATAATATGCCACTGGTATAGAAGAAAATAATATAATAGCGATACTGTCATAAGATGAGAAAATGGCGATATACCGGTGCTATGACAGTATCGCAAATAAATACATATGGAGGAATATTAAATGCTAAAGGTTATTGCAAAAAGTCATGCTAAAGCTGATAAGCTTGATAGGATTCTGGAGTTATCGAAAGAAATGGTAGAAATGACAGTAAAGGAAGAGGGCTGTATAAAATACGAACTGTATCAGGATGTAAAAGATCCTCAAGTACTGATTTTTATGGAAGAATGGGAAAGCGAAGACGCCTTGAATAAACATATAGCTTCGGAGCATTTTACAAGGATAATACCTCAAATAAATGAACTTAGGGAAAAACCATCTGAAATGAATATGTGCAAGAAACTGTTTTAGTTTATATGTTTTCCAGATAAGCTTGATACGCTAAGGCACTAATAAAGCCATTCATCTCAACAACATCTGTCTTTTCCGAAAGCACACAAAGTATAAAAGGTTTCGAGGAATATATAATTGCCTGCATTGTACTTATTGTAGCATATGTGATATATGTTGGAAATAATGATGTGAAGGTGCCATTGTTAACTTTTATCATAAGCGTAGTATAATATGATAAGAAAACAAATGCATAAGGAGAATAATCCATGAATAAAAAGCAAGATGAGCTTAAGATAATCAAGCCGAAGTTTATAAATGGAATTGAGACTATTATTACTGAGGTTACTGATATTGAAGATGAAAATGTTTTTAAAGATGGATATATATTAGACTGTAAAATTGAAAATCAAGTGGCCGGTCACGTAAGCTTTGAAGGAGTAATTTTTAAAAACGTGAATTTTAAAGCTGTGATATTTAACTTTTTGGAGCTTACTGATGTGAGATTTGAGAATTGTGATTTATCAAATGCAAATTTTAATGGTGCAATTATACATAGGACAGAGTTCATTAACTGCAAACTCATGGGGTTAAATCTAAGTGATGCAACACTCCAGAATGTTTACATAGAACAATGCAATGGTAAATTTGCGTTAATGAGTTATGCTCACATGAAAAAAGTCATATTGGAAGAGAGTATTTTTGAAAATAGTAATTTTCAAAACAGCCATTTTGAAAAGGTGCAGTTCAGGAAGTGCAGTTTTAAGCTAAGCCAAATGTCGGGGACAAGCCTGTCTGGAATGGACTTGAGTAATTCCAACGTTGAAGGGTTAGGCATACAACTTGAAGATCTAAGAGGTGCAATTGTTTCTCCTATGCAGGCAGTGGACTTTTCAAGATTGCTGGGACTCATAGTAACAGCATGAGTAGTACAAGCTTAAGTTGGAGGACGGATATCAGGTAAAGTAAAAAGATGCGAGTATTTATCGCATCTTTTTTTGTTATTTCACTTTTTCAATTTTCGTGATATTCAATTGATCATCCCCATTTGCTTCATATGAGAATTTGACCATATCCCCATCTTCTATGCCATCCAGCTGATCAAGTACATCAGTAACTCTGAAAGCCAGAGTATCTTCAGGATTTATCGCGATTTCAACCGAGTTATTATCAATTCTGCCATTGAGTTTACCTTGCATATCAACTCCCTTTACAGCAATTTTTGCTGATGGTCCAGGGCTGGGCGGAGTATTTGGATTTGGTTCACCTACAGCAATGGATTGTGGAGCTGGAGCTTCTGTCTGCACAGCAGGTTTTGCGCATCCGGCGAATACTGCAACGAGAAGTACTAATGACAATGTAATTATTAACATTTTTTTCATATTATCCTCCTCTACATTTTGAATTCATATATAAGACGCTGAATGCGAGTGAGAAGTTCCAGGGGTGTGAAATGGATTTATCCGAGAGCCACATCCAATGCCATCATAATTGCAAACCCAAGCATTGCTCCAATTGTTGCAACGTCTGTTTTTCTGTCCAGCTGAGCTTCTGGTATCAGCTCTTCTATGACAACATATATCATCGCTCCGGCAGCAAAGGACAAAGCATATGGAAGGAGAGGCTTCATTATGATTACAGCCATAGCACCCAACACGCCGGCAATTGGCTCTACAATCCCGGATGCCTGCCCGTACAGGAAGCTTTTAAACCTTGTGAATCCCTCTCTGCGTAAAGGAATCGAAACTGCAGCTCCTTCAGGGAAGTTCTGAATCCCTATGCCGATTGCCAAGGCCATCGCATCCGGCAAAGCTGCTGAAGGCAGACCGGCAGCTATAGCCCCAAAAGCAACTCCGACAGCCAGACCTTCGGGTATGTTATGAAGTGTTATGGCAAGTACCAAGAGCACACTTCTTTGCCAGCCTGTCTTGATGCCTTCGGCTTCATCATCGGAATGTCCTATATGAAGATGAGGCAAAATCTTATCTACAAGCAATAAAAAAGCTCCTCCCCCTAGAAAACCTACCACAGCAGGTATCCAGGCGGTCGTACCGGACTTTTCAGCCATTTCTATCGCCGGAGCGAGCAATGACCAAAAGCTTGCAGCTATCATTACGCCGGCTGCAAAGCCAAGCATTCCATTTAATACTGTCTTATTAATCGATTTAAAAACAAATACTAATGATGCCCCTAATGCAGTTACAAACCAAGTGAAAAGAGTAGCACAAAGAGCCTGTAAAACGGGGCTCAATGTTACAAACCATTCAGTCATAATATATGATCATCCCTTCTATCTATATAATACTGACAAGCCAATTTTCGGCTTCCTCTCTGGTGTTGAAAATGCGAAAATGGTTACCCTTGTTGGATTCCAGAGCCATTTCTCTGAATCTGCCTCTGTTTGTAAGCTCAGCAGAAATAATGGCTGCTGTTTTTATCTGATAATTGACTAATTTCTGAAGCATTGCCCCTGCAAGTCCTGTGCTGAGATTAAAGAAGTCTTCGGAGAGTACTTCACCATTAATCATAAGCAGACTAGAGTTATTTTCCAAGCAGGCAGCTACAAGATCTAATATATCTTGCTCGGTTGCCAGCTTCATTTCTGAAGAAACACACTCAACGTATTTTTTATCTTCGATAGTAATCACTCTGCAATTCATATTTTCATCTCCTTACGAACATTGCGAATCCAATCCAATTCATTTTTATAGGATGATATTATATTTTCAGATATCATATCCCACAAATATGCTTCACGAGTAGTTCTTTTCGGAGAGTTGATGCCTCTTCGGGCTTTTTCCTGCTGCATCAGCAGTTGTATATTTATCTCATTCTCGTATCTGGATAACAGGTCGTCTAATTCCTTTTCATCAAGTTGATCTGCCCAGGCAAGCTGTACAAGGAATGTCTTTTTAAACTCAGGCAGCTCCGGGGTGGAGAGTACCCACTCCTTGAGTGCCTTAGCACCCTTGCTTGTTATAGTATATAACTTCTTTGACGGTGTACTTTCCTGATGAAGTACTTCATTAGTAGCAAGACCATCATCAAGAAGCTGTATCAGCGTTTTATAAATCTGATTATTATTTCCGGACCAATACATGATAGACGATTCTTCAAAGATCTTCTTCAGGTCATATCCCGTAGAGGGCCTCCAGCTTAATAATCCAAGAATTGCGTATTTTATTGACACATTTAATACCTCACTTTACTTTATATATATGTTAATAGCATTATATGTTAATAGTAACATAGTGTGTCAAAATGTAAACCACATATTGGGAAAAAATATTTAGTTTAATTTTCCAAAATTTGACCTGGGTCAAGGTTTTGATTTTATTTCCATTCTATAATGACATTACAGAACAAAAAGAAATAAAAAAAAGGAGGAATTGATCATGTTAAATAAGACTTATCAGCTTGAAACACTAGTCTGCCCAAGCTGTGCAATGAAAATCGAAGGTGCTGTCAAGAGAGTAAAGGGAGTACAGGAGGTTCAGGTACTATTCAATGCGAGTAAAGTGAAAGTAGCCTTTGAAGAAAGTCTTAATGATGGAAGTGAAATTAGAAAAACCATTGAAGGATTAGGGTTTGAAGTATTGGGAGAAAAATAGGACTTCTAATGAAAGGGAGAGGATCGATATGTTTAGGATAAGTAAAGGCCAAAGAGTTGTATTATCAGGAGCAATGATACTCATCTCCATAGTGCTCAACAAATTTGCAAGCTACCCGGGCATATCTGATGCCTTGATGATTGCAGCAGCTTTTGTCGCAGGGTATCCTACAGCTCTAAATGCAATAAGAGCTTTGAGGTACAAGATGCTTGGGATAGATGCCTTAGTTACCATTGCAGTGATAGGGGCCCTGTTTATTAGTGAGTATTGGGAGGCTGCTGCAGTTACATTCTTGTTTATGCTTGGAAGTTATTTGGAGTCTAAGACCCTTGAGAAAACAAGGTCAGCAATAAAAGCACTATTGGATCTGGCACCAGATGTGGCAAGAGTTGTTAGAGCAGATGAGGAGATAGAGCTGTCACCGGATGAGGTAGTAAAAGGAGATATAGTAATTGTTCGCCCAGGAGAAAAGATACCTGTTGACGGGACAATAATAGAGGGCAGTGCATATGTCAATCAAGCGCCAATAACCGGGGAATCCATGCCGGTGAATAAAGAAAATGGAGATGGAGTTTTCTCAGGAACGATTATAGAATCGGGGTATTTGAAGGTAAGGGCAGATAAGGTTGGCGAAGACACTACCTTTGCCAGGATTCAGCAAATGGTCGAGGAAGCACAGGATAAGAAGGCAGCAACCCAGAAATTCCTTGAAGTCTTCTCAAAGTATTATACACCGGCTATCATGGCACTTGCAGCAGTAATTTTTATCATAACCAGGGATGTTGAGCTATCTTTGACCCTGTTGGTAATTGCATGCCCGGGAGCCCTTGTAATATCTACACCGGTTTCTATTGTTGCAGGTATAGGAAATGGAGCAAAGCATGGAGTTCTAATTAAAGGCGGAGAAATAATCGAAAAGCTTGGAACTATCAAGGTACTTGCATTTGACAAAACGGGCACGCTTACAGAAGGTAAGCCAAAGGTAACCAGTGTCAGAGCGTATGGAATAAGTGAAGAAGAACTATTGAGCTTGGCAGCAAGTGCAGAAATGTATTCGGAACATCCATTGGCACGGGCAATATCCCAAAAAGCCAGCGCAAATCCAGGAAATAATCTTATCATACCTGAGGAATCGCAAATAATCGCAGGACAAGGGCTGAAGGTAAAGCTGGACGGCAGAATCTTATTTATCGGAAATAGAAAGCTAATGGGTGAAAACGGGATAATAACCCCAAGTAATATAGAGGATTACTTAATGAATGAAGAAGCTGAGGGACAGACAGGAGTAATAGTAGGAGAACCTGGAAAGATTCTTGGTATAATTTCAATTGCCGATACTATAAGAAAAGATGCGGATAAGCTGGTAAAAAGGCTGAGAGCCTTAGGTATAAAAAGGATTGTAATGTTAACCGGAGATAACCGGAGAGCTGCTTCGGCTATCGCTAAAAAAGTCGGACTGGACGATTATTATGCAGAGCTGCTTCCTGAAGATAAGGTTTCCATATTGAAGAAGCTGCAAGAGGACATTGGAGCGGCAGCAATGGTTGGGGATGGAATAAACGATGCTCCGGCATTGGCGACCGCAGACTTGGGCATTGCCATCGGGGGAGCGGGCACAGATGTCGCAATGGAGACAGCAGATGTAGTATTAATGTCAGAGGAGATAAGTAAGCTCTCCTATGCTATTGGATTGAGCAGGGCTACTGTAAAAAATATGAAACAAAACATATACTTTGCTATAATAGTAGTAGGATTGTTGTTAACAGGGGTATTAGCCAAAGCCGTATTTCTCTCCTTTGGAATGCTGGTACATGAGCTCAGTGTGCTGATTGTAATAGTAAATGCTATCAGACTGTTAAAGTATAGGGAGAAATAATAAAGAAGAACCCAAGCATTGCTGCTAAGATAATTGAAGAGCTAAGTAAAAGGCTTCAAAGCGCAGAAAACCTGATAGAATCATTAGGGCTGCAGGACGTAGAGCAGAGAGTGGCTGATAGTTTACTTAGAATGTCAGAGGGTAAGGATGAAATACAGTTGTCTATAAGCAAAAAAGATTTTGCAGCTCATATCGGCATAAGCCAAGAGACCTTGAGCAGGAAGCTGTCCCAGCTTCAAGACATGGGTGTGATAAATCAAACAGGACATAAAAAAATCCTGATCTTAGATAGGGAAGTTTTAAAATCCATGGTGCCTGGCATGGAGTAGCAGTAGTTGCTAACTCCAATGTCTGGCACTATTATTTTGCCATCGCAAACATTGCTCCTGATACAAAGGGGATCAGCCAAATCAACCATACAATAATGCTGAATTTGTGGAAATTTGTTTTCATGGATTCATAATTTTTGACTAATACAACTGTAGCCCATATTGAATGGAAGAACATCAGTATTATTGCCAGCAAACCCGTTATCCCATGGAAGTCGAATTGAAACCCTCCCTTTGCTATCTCACTCATTATGGATGTTCCCACGGTGTCGAATATAAAGCCCATCCAGAATACAAACAGATGCCATTTTTTTAAGGTACCTTGCCATTTTTCGCTCCATACCCCTATAGAGTAAAATGTAAGAGCTAAACACATAGAAACAATTGCATAAATGAGCATATTGATCCCTCCAGCCTTCTTATAAGCTTTTCTATATTAATATTTTGCCTCGGAAATCTATTTTCAATGTAGCCGGGTGTATTATATGATTCTTGATAAATCATTCTCCCCCAAAAAGTTAATAGATATGAAAAATCTCAGCTTTTTTCATGAGCTGGATACTACCTTGCAGCATCTAACCTACCTGTTTGCAGAGAACGCCAGAAATCTATCACATGGGTCAAAAAGCCTATGATGATTATAGGTCCATGTGCCCAAAATAACACTAATATGTAAGAATATGGCGAAAATTATTTGTATATAAAAACCTTAATGGTATAATATGTAATTAAATGAATAATTATGTCAAAATGTAATAACATAGGCGAATATTAACATAAATAAAGGAGGAAATGAGGAATTGAAGAAAAAGAACACACTATATAAGTTAATCAGTTATCTGGTTATTTTTATCTTTACATTCCAATGCAGCATTGGTATTTATGCAGATAATATGTCGATGAATACCGGGGATAAAGGGAACTCCTCTATAAAAAAAGAGAAGAAAATACCAGAACTGGACGGAGCCAAAGTTAAGAAGCCTCATAAGATACCCAATGGACTGTTGAAAAAAGCTGACGCTTTTGAAAAATGGAAGAACAAAAAGGAGCTATTGGAAAACCGAACGGAGAATTCCAAAACCTATCTGAATGAGGACGGAACAAAGACCTCGGTCATATTCTTCCAGACAATCCATGTAAAGGATTCAGAAGGGAAATTTATTGAGATAGATAGCAGTCTTGTGGAAATAGCAGGCAAGGGTAATAAGTATGCCTATAAAAATAAAACAGGCCTGTTTGATGTTTACTTTACCGGGAAAGAAGGCAAACAAGCAAGCTATAAAGTGCAAAAAGGGAATATATCAATAGAAATAAGTCCAGAAGATGCAATAAATGGGGATATGATTGTCGAGGGCAGCCAGGTGTTCTACTCCACCAACAAAGTGGGCATAGGCTATCTATACACGGTACATGAACTTGGTGTTAAAGAGGACATCATAGTATCAAGCTACAGGGAAGACTTGGAATTCACATATGAAATGGATGTGAACGGTCCTGCAGAAGTGGTTGAGCAGGATGGGACAATACTGATAACCGACAAGAAAACCGGAGAAAACGTATTTGCACTGTCAGCTCCATATATGGAAGATGCCCAGGGAACCCTGTCTAACAGCATAGAATTAAGGCTTGAGCAAAATGGAGGCAGCTATAGCATCACTCTGATACCTGACGATCAATGGCTCAAGGATGCAGCAAGGGCATATCCTGTAAAGATCGATCCAAGTGCTACTATAGGAAGCAGTGAGATTTCAGATAACTTTGTACAGCAAATAAAGCCAAGGTATTCACATAATCTTGAGGATATGATTTACGTAGGATATGATGACGGTATTAGGAGCACAAATTCACCTCAATTTGACAATTATAAAGGCAAGACAAGAGGTTATATGGGATTTATATTGCCTCAGGAGATTACCGACGAGGTAAAAATACAATCGGCGGAGCTAAAACTATATAAATATACACATTGGTTGATTCCAAGAGATGAAGACAATTTAACCTATAGAAGCGCAAGACTGGGGGAAAGTGTAGAAAGGGAAGTTCAGCTATATAAAATACTACAGTATATTGATATTAATGGTGTTACTTACGAGACACAACCTGCTCCGGATGCTGATGAAGAGCCGGATGAATTTGATGAGTACTTTCAATATAAGACCTCAACCACAATAAATCAAGAAACTAAATGGTACCAATGGGATATCAAGTCACTCATAGAAGACTGGACAAAAGAAGATAACTATGGCATCATGCTCAAGCTCGAGAATGAAAGCGAGCAGGCGGACTGCTTCTATTCAACGAACAATGATGACAATAAGCCTTGCGTTGAAATAATATATACAGATATGCCTGTTGAAGACCCTGTAGAACCAAGTTTAGGCGACCTGGAGCTTGTACTTGAAAGGAACGACATAATGGAAAATGGAGTGGCATATGCAAAAGGGACAGTGGAGTACGATGCAGGCTCTGATGAAGAAGATGAAGAGGATTCCGAGGATTCCGAGGATTCCGAGGGCTCTGAAGGAGAAGAAGAGGAAAAAACAAACAGGCTGACGATTGAATACAAACTAATGCCTGACGGCGGTACAGGCGAGATAGTAGAAGAGAATTTCGACATATACAATTGGGAAACAGAGCATTTCAACCTGGATTTGGACAAAGCATACTGGGTAGAGGCACATATAACGGTAGAAGAATGGGAAGAACCAGAGGAACCAGAAGAACCGTCACCTCCTGCAGACGGAGAGACCGAAGTTGACACCGGGGAAGAAGACTCCGAAGAGCCTGAGCCGGAAGGTGAGTATAAAATAATCGAGGAGAAGGACCTTGCCTCAAGGAAATTTGTAGTATGCGAAGTGCAGCCCGGTGATACCTTAAGAAGGCTGGCAAAGCATTACCTCGGGGATGGAAACAAATACAACGAAATATACCAGCTTAACAAACTGACAAATGAAGCCCTTACAGTAGGGCAGAAGCTGTTTGTATATACAGAGAAAGCACAGCCATATAACTACAAGCAGCCAAACAGTATTACACCAGAGATGGAGCTAAAGGATGAAGTATCTGGGACAGAATATAAAAATGCAGAAGAAGCAGCACAATATGTAAATTCCAATACGGGAGCCTTTTCATATGCTCACGAGGACTTCTCCTTCCCGGTATACAACATAAATGTGAGCTTTGTGAGGTCCCATGTCTCGACCCTTGAAAACAGGAAAAGTCCCTTCGGAGATAAATGGGATTACAGCTACAACAAGTATCTGTCCTTCTACAAAGATGGAACAATAGGCTACAGCAGGGGTGACGGGAGCAGGATATACTTCAGGAAAAGCGGCAGCACCTATGTCACAAATGCCGCAACTCATGATATACTGACTGCTGCCGGAGAGTACTATGTGATAAAGACACCTGAGAACATACTCTATCGGTTTGGCAAGACAGGACTTCTTACAAATATAAACGACAGAAACAATAATACAATAAAGGTACAGTATGATGACAATGATTGGCAGACTATTATTACAGACCCTGTAAACAGGCAGGTCAAGCTTGAATACCTAGACAGCGGTTCTCCTTGGTGTGGAAATATCAGTTCTGTTACATTGCCGGATAATTCCAAGATAAGCTTCGTGTATGGGGCAGGCTCCAACAAGCTCGAAAAATACATAGATGCTGAGCAGTTCGGTACTGTCTATGGATATGATGACAAGATGAGGGTTAGGACTATTACCCCAGCCAGACAGTACACTATCATTACAAATGAATATACTGATGATGGAAGAGTATTAGTACAGCAGGACGGAGAGAACAACTCTGTTTCCTTTGATTACGACCCCGGCATGACTACCTTTAAAGATGCAGAGCAAAACATATATACATATTACTACAACAGCAGGAAGTGGCTTACCAAGAAAGCATACCCCGGCTACAAGTATGAGAATTATGAGCACACTGGCAAGGGTGATGTAAATAGATTCACTGACAGAATGAGAAATAATCATGTCTATGAATATAATGACCTGGGATATATAAAAAAGTATACCAGGCCTGATAACAATGCGATGTTACTGACGTATAAAGAGGGGTATTTGCTCGAAACTGCACAGGATTTCGAAAGAAACATTACCGAATATCACTATGACTCAAACAACAATCTGGAGCAGAAAATACAGTACTATTATGAAGGCGGGATCAGAAAATCTGCAGTTACAGACTATGACTTCACGACTAAGGGACTTCTCGTATCCCAGAAGGATGCAGACAATGTAACTGTTACAATAGACAACAGCAGCTATCCACAGGCACAGAAAATATCTTATGGCAGTAACGAATATGAGTATAACTATGACAGCATGGGAAGGATCATTACCATAACCGATCCTAAACTTAACGTAACAAGGATAGCACATGACCGTAACGGAAGGGTAACCGCGGTGCAACATCCTGGAAGTCTTGACGTATACAGGGCTGCATACTATGACTATGACGAAAACGGCAATCTTAAATGCGAAACAACCAGCAGGACACTTCCTGACGGCAGCGGCAGTCCGATAAAAATATATGACTATGATGGAAATGACAGACTTAAGACAATCACAGATGTATATGGCTATACCATAACATACGATTATGACGGCAACGGAAACATAAAAACTGAAGAAGATCAGGAAAACGGATTAACAAGCTATGATTATGACGAAATGGACAGGCTGACGGATATCACATACCCGGGGTATGATCAACCTACATACACTTATGGTTATGATAACATTAACAACATAACACATGTTGAGGAAGCAGACGGAGACAGCACAGATTATGTTTACGACTACAGTATAAACAAGGTTAAAACAATAACAAGAAAAAATATTACCCAAACCCTTCAAGGCATGTATACATTTCAAACAGAAGGCAGCACGAACCAGCATAAAGTGAGCTTTGAGTATGACGAAATGGGAAACCTCACTAAAGAAATCGGCAATGACGTGAACACAAAGGATTATCTTTATGATGATTTGTATAGGGTAAAGAAGATAACAGAGCCGGGAAATAAAATAACAACAGTAGATTACTCAGACTCAGGAAGAATTAAAAAAATAAAGGACAGCAAAGACATAACCTTTATATATGACTATAACCCCATTGGACAGCTTGAGGAAACGGAGGAGAGATATATTGACCCCGTTACACAGCAATTGATAAGCACCAGTACTGGATATACATACGATGATAATGGGAACATAAAGACAATCGAGAATGGCGAAGGCAAAACAACGGTATATGACTACAATGAAATAAACAAAATATCAGAAGTAACAGACCCCATGTACAAAACCATATCCTATGAATATGACGAAGATGGAAATATGCGCGCTGTAACCGGCGGGGAGGATAACACTACATACATGGAGTATGATGGGTTGAACAGATTGTATACCACCAGCATACCTGAAGCTGACGACACCAAATATACATACCTCTATGACGGCAGGGGTTTGATTAAACATTACATTGACCCTATGCAAAACATAACAGAATACAGATATGATACAACAGGCAGATTGGATGAGCTGGAAAAGGACATTTACGGCAGCGATGCACAGCTGGAGAAGTATGACTATTATCCTGACGGAACACTCCAGAAAATAACATACCCCGACAACATAACAAAAGAGTTCGGATATGATTTTATGGACAGGCCAGTATCCATAAAGGACAGGGCCGGTATGGTGCAGAGTATCTCATATACAGCAGCAGGCAAACCGGAGGACATAATAAAAACAAAAGGCAGTACATTGGTAGACAAAGCGCATTATGAATATGACGGGTTCGGAAGAGTAGAATCACTTACCGATATAATGGGAAGAACAGAAGTGTATGATTATGATAGAATCGGTAATATCAGCGCAATTAAAGGCATAGACGGGAATACAACAGCATATAACTTTGACCCTAAGGGCAGGATCAGACAGGTTATAGACCCTGAGAGCAAACTCACTGAAATAGAGTATAACAACGTGGATCAAATAATTTCAATGAAAAAAACCGGAAACAGAACCTACAGCTATCAATATGATGATTCCGGCAACCTGAAAACAATAACTGACCCACTTAATAACACAACAGAGTATCTGTACAATGACAACAATATGGTAAAGCAAATAATAAATGCAAGGAATTACACCAAGAAATATGACTATAACGCACTGAACAAACTCAAAACAGTAACGGATGAAAGGGACAACACGACTGTCTATGACTATTATCCGGGCGGCAGCTTGCAATCAGTTACCGATCCGAAAAATAATACAACAGCATATACGTATGACGGACAAAACAGGATAAAAACAATAGAAAATGCGTTGAATGAAACTACCGGCTATACTTATGACCCTATGGACAATATAAAGACAATGACGGATGAAAGGGGAGTAAGAACGGTCTACAGCTATACCCCCGACGGTAAGGAGTTGACTGTCAGTGATACACAGGGAAATACAACAATAAAGGCATATAACATAAAAGGTGAGCTGCAGAGGGTAACTGACCAGGAAGGAAGAATAACAGCCTACCAATATGATGATGCCCACCGTATAAGGAAAGTAACCGAATCAGGCGGATATGCCAAGAATTATATATATGATTCCATTACAGGAGATATAGAGAGGATATACGACAACTCAGCAAAATCAACAACATATGTCTATGACAAAATGCACAGGCTGCTTACCGAAACTAATGAACAGCAGCATATCACATCATATACCTATGATGATTTTGGCAACCTCAAAACAAAGCAAATTCCGGATGGAAATATCACAACATACGGCTATGACGAGCTAGACAGAATAACAAGCATACTTGCACCCGAATACAAGTTTACCGAGATAGGCTATGACGAGGTTGGAAACATAGACTACATGGTAAAGCCGGAGAATCAGCGATACGATTACACCTATGATGCAGCAAACAACCTTGCGAAAATACTGGATCCCCTTGGACAGGAAACAGAATACACCTATGACGCAAGCAATAACATAGCGACAATGCAGGACCCTTCAGGAAACCTATATACTTACAACTATGATGCCCTGAACAGACTTCAGAGCATAGCAGACCTTACAAATGGAGGGACAGGCTACCAGTATGACGAGTCGGGCAACCTGAGCACCTTTACAGACGGGAATGGAAATACAACATTTTACGAATATGACAGCTCAAATAGGCTGATATCGGTAAAGGACCCTGAAGCCAACATAACAAAATATACATACTACAAAGACGGCAGGCTGGAAAGCATGACAGACGGCAGAGGTGACAGCAGCTATTACACCTATGATACCGCAGGAAATCTCTCAAGCTTTGAAAATCCACTGGGAGAAGTGAAAAAGTTTGAATATACCCTTTTAGGACAAATAAAGAAAATCACAAAGCCGGATGAAAAACAGATAAATTACAGATATGACCAATACAACAGATTGAACAGCATACTATACCCGGGAGGAGATACTGTTTCCTACCAGTATGACGAGTTCAACAGAAAGACCGGAATGACAGATATAAACGGAGTAAGCAATTACGAATATGACGGAATGGATAGGCTAACAACATACATAGACCCGGCAGACGAAGAAGTAAACTACGAATATGACGAAAAAGGAAGAAAGACAAAAATAGTATATCCCGATGGGAAAATAGTAAGCTATGACTATGATGAACATGACAGGCTGGTAACGGTAACCGACAGAGAGGGCAGAGAAACAACCTACACCTATGACGAAGCAGGAAGAAGAAAAACCACAACATACCCCAACGGAATAACAACGACCCATGAATACGATCAGAAAAACAGAATAACAAAAATAAGCAGCATAAGCAGCAGTGGAGGCACAGTAGAAAAAATCGAATACGAATATGACGGAGCAGGCAACAAGACAAAAGAAGAAATATGGAAAGAAGACAAGCATTACCTGAGGGCCTATGACTACTACAAGAACAACACAATAAAGAGCATGGAAGAAACAGGTGATAACAATGCAAAGTACAGCTATAGCTACGACGGAGCAGGAAACGTAACAGAAAAGACCATAATAGAAGACGGAAAAACAACTCAATATACATATACCTATGACGAATCAAACAGGATGACTAGACAAGCAGAGAACGGAATAACCACACGCACATACAAATACGACCTGAACGGAAACAGGATACAAAGAATACTATCCGATGAAACAGACGGGGATACCGTAGAAGGAGTACCGGAGCAGGCGGCGGTAGAGCAAACAGCGGAGAATGCACTGCAGGCTGAAGAAGAGGCTGTAGTACCGGAGGAAGAAGCCTTAGAAAGCAGTACCGGAACAGCAAAAGGTAAAGGTAAGAGCAGTGGCAAGAAAGGCGGAGCAAAGACTGAAGCAACGGAAGAAACGAATGCCGAGAGTATGGTATTGGAAAACACCGGAGAAGAATCAGAGGCTGGTGCTGAAGAAGAACCTGCTGCCGGTGTTGAGGTAGCAGAAGAAGCCCTGCAGGAGGAAAGCACGGTACGGAAGACAGCGGACTATTACTATTATGATGATGCGGACAGGCTGGTAGAGATAGTAGAGCACAGCGGAAAAGTATTCACCTACGGATATGACGGGGAAGGCAACAGGTTATGGAGGACATACAGCCAGAGCACAGCAGTAAAACCCCCGGTACAAGAAGGGGAGCGTCTGCAGGTGCCACCCGGTAAGATCAAGGGTAATGATAAGGATAAAAACAACGGCAAGAACGAGGATAGTGACAATGAAAAGGGGAATGGCAACGGAGAAAACGAAAAGTCTGAACCCGGATCTAAAGGCGGAAAGCTCGGATGGAAGGATGGTACTAACGGTTTACTGTTTGCTGCTGCGGGCGATATAAGAATGAGCATTAGCATGCTCATTGCATATGACAAAGGCGGAGGCAAAGGTAACGGCAAGGGTGGCGATAATGATAAAGATAACGGCAACGGTGGTGGCAACAACGGCGACAAGGATAAAGACAACAGTAATGACGGTGATAAGATTAAAGGCAATGACAGTAAAGGCAACGGTAAGGACAAGATTAACGAACGAGGCAAAGGGAAGAACAAGGAACACATCAACAGGGGCAAGCATCTGGGCTGGTACAAGAGGTTGGATCATCCCCAAAACCCCGGAGGAATAGACCTCAACAACCCGGAAGTATTCGAGGTAACCAACTACATAAACGATATATCCGTAGAGAACGAAGAGGTACTCATGACAACGGATATTGACGGTAATTACAGAGGAGTATACACTTATGGTATAGAAAGAATAAGTGCAGAAGACCTTGTAAGCATAGAAGGACGACCCAACAACCCTCTGTACTACCTGTACGATGCCATAGGCACCACAACCTCGATAACCAACATGAATGCAGGAATAATAGACAGCAACAGGTTTGCACCTTATGGAGAACCCTTAGACCCTGTAGCAAAGAACTCGAGGCTGACAAACAGCCCCTTCGGATTTACAGGAGAGATGCATGACTTAGAGGGTGGATTGGTATACCTAAGGGCAAGGTATTATGAGCCGAAGACGATGCAATTTATCCAGCAGGACACGATGTTCGGGGACACTATGGAGCCTTTGACAAGGAATCTGTACATCTATGGTAATGCTAATCCATTGACATATGTGGATCCAAGCGGGCACTGGGCTGTTGTTGATAGATGGACAAAGGATATTAACTACTACCGCCAAAATTGGGAAAGGTTCTTAGGCGTTTATGAGCCGGAGAGTTATAAAGCATTACAGAATACAGAGCTTTATAAACAATATGAAGATGAAATGAAAAACAGTAATATTTATACAAGAGAAGGGGCATATAGCTTTTCCGGTAAATATAGAAAAATACTTGAGTACAAGCCGACCGAAGAGGAAGCTGTTGAGTTTTTAAAAGGTCGGCAATGGTTTAAAGATAAGTACTCTGTTAATGGCAAGCTGTACAGATATCAACTTAGACTTAAATATGAAGCATGGCGAGATGAGCTTGAAGGGGCGAAAACTGTTCTAAGTTGGATGCCAGTACCAACTGATATGATTGCTTATATTTATGAACAATCGAATGGATACGTTGAAGGAAATAGTATAACAAGTGAGTTTTCGGCTACTTCAAACTTCTTATTGTGGGGAGCAGGGAAATACATAGGTAAATTAGGAAAACCTGTACTAAAAAAAGTCGTTGACAGATTAGATAATGCAAATAATGCTATATCAACTTATGGAAGTCTTTTTGGTATAAATATAGAATCCCTTGATCTACCTATCGAAACAGAAAAAACTTTTGGTAAAGACGGGATTATTAATAAAGACAAAATTGCATATGACTTAATGAAGAGAGCCTATATTCCACTTTATGGAAACACGAAGAATGATTTGGTACAAGGTGTAGATATGACATACGCATATATTGATGTATACAGATTTTTCTTCTTACAACCATTTGGGACTAGATTTATTGGTAGTACTAGTCCTGATGGAAGTCCTCGGAAATCATTGTATGAATATTCATTGGAGATGAAAAATGTTGGGAATCGGCATGAGACAAGATATGAAACACTAAATCGTTTGATAGTAGAAGAAGAAACTAGATGGGATAACAATAATAGTATATCCACAAAGCGTGAAGCGGCAATGGATAAATTTAAAGTTTTGGTAAGCCAATGTGATTCAATGTTAGACGAATTAGTTGAACAGTTAAAAGGTATGTATTTAAATAGAACAGAATAATTAAATTTCAAGAGAATAAGTATAAAAAAAGGATAAAGTATCTACACTTGGATTAAAAATTTCAAAATAATGGGTGTAATTCAGACTACATCCATTATTTTGATAAATGACGCAAACTAGAGAGGAGGATATTTATGATAAAAAATTTTGCTAAAATACTTATATACACTTTAATATGTATTTTTGTTGTTGTAGTGAGTAACTATTTTATGTATATCATTCGTTTTGGAACTGCTTTGGCAAGTAATATCATAATGCAAGGCATATTTATATTGTGGTTTCTATTATCTTTTTCAGAATGGTTTATATTTGGAAATATATTAAAACACAACGTTTTAGCAGAAGCACAGAATCGGTTTAAATTGCTGACTTATATACTTCTGCTAATCAGCGTAGGAGGAATTATCACTTCGGTTAATATATTAGGTTATGCTTCAGGCTATGATCCCCTTATCGAAAAACATGTGGTGTTTTCAAATTTTAATGCTTTAAGCAATTACTGGTACCATCCTGTAAAATTAGTTTTGTTCTACATACAATACTATATAGAACGTGAGAACTACACGATAGAAAAGTATATGATATTATCAAACATCGGTATAAATTTTCTCATAATCACAGGTGTTCTATTAGGTTTCAATACAAAACAAGTGATAAAGAAAAGTCGCAGGCTATAATTATAAATTCTCAGTTTATATATGAATATGGACTTAACTAACAGAAAGGATGGTGAATAGCATTCGCATTGATATTCATGATGAAGTGGGACTTTCGATTTTGTACGGGATAGCATCTTTGTGGACTGCATATGAATTTATAAATGGTGCTTTGAAACAACCAGAAAAATTTTTTGAAAAGTATTATACAATTACAACGAAAGAATTTTTAGGTGAAGATAATGCAAAAATCTGGTATGTATTTTTAGGAGTATGTGCCGGGGTAATTGGTGTAGGCATGTTTATATTCGCGTTGTACTTATTCTTTTTCGAAAGTACATTTTATTAAGCGACAAGTAGAAGAATATGGTGCCAGGTACAGTAATCTGATACCATATTTAAGTTTGGAGGGGATTTACAAAATGAGAAGGATTATAACTTTATTTATTATTGCCACTATAGTTATAATGGGCTTGTCAGACTGTATTTACAAGCAAAACGTTTATGCTGAGGCACAACCAAGTGCTTCGGATTATTGTAATGAGGGTAATAACTTGATAGAAAAACGTTTGTTTAAGGAGGCTGAAGAGAAGTTTGACATGGCTATCCAACTGGACCCGAACAGTAAGGATGCTTATTATGGGAAAATTCATGCACTTTTAGGATTAAATAAATATGCTGATACGCTGTTGTATTATAATAAAATTATTGAGATCGACCCGAAAGATATTAGGGCGTATAAGGGAAAGGCCACTATTTTGGAGATTAGCGGAGGGGGCTACGCGGTAGTTGAGTGCTATACCAAAATCATTGAATTAGATCCGTTTGATACCGAATCATTGAGAAAAACGGCTAAATTGCTTCAACGGTATGGCAAGAATAGAGAAGCAATTATATGCTATGACAGGATTATTGAGATAAATCCAAAAGATATTGAGGCGTATAAGGGAAAAGCCTCTGCTTTGGAGTATCGCAATGGTAGCGAGGCAATTGAGTGCTATACCAAAATTATTGAATTAGATCCGTCTGATACCGAATCATTGAAAAAGAAGGCCCGGCTGCTTAAATCATATGGGAGGGTAGGAGAAGCAATTACCTGCTATGAAAAGGTCATCGAGATAAATCCAAAAGATACAGTTGCATACAGAAATAAGGCTAGTATATTGGAAGAACTTAAAAAATATGATGAGGCTTTGCAAGTAATTCGTAAAGCCTCAGAAATCAGCCCTGATGAATTTTATGTTTGGCACGACATGATAAGCATACTGGAAAAAATGGAGAAGTATGAGGATGTCCTGGCTTGCTACGACCAAATGATACGAATTCAACCGGATAGTATTACTGCTTATAGTTCCAAGGCGAGTGTGTTAAGCCGGCTTAAGAGATACGATGAAGCTTTGAAAATCTACGACCAGCTTATTGCTTCAAAGCCTGATAATTATACTATCTTTTACGAGTATAGGGGCAGCACGCTTCATGAACTGGGAAGATATGATGAGGCATTGGAGTCTTACAATAAACATCTGGAATCTTACCCCAATAATTACCATGTCAAATATAAAAAGGGAAGGGCTTTAGCAAAATTGTCCAGATTGGGTGAAATGGTTGATTACTTGATGGATGTACTGAAAGAAGACCACTTCATGCGTTATGAACTGCGCTACGACCCGGCTTTTGAAAACATACGGGAAACCGGGGAATTTATTACTTTATCCGGTATTATACTCAAGGTGAACGGAACGGAAGTTGTTTTGGATGAATGGCCGAGGATTATCAATGGAAGTGTTATGGTACCGTTAGAGCATGCATTTAATGCTCTTGGAGCACAGGTGGATCGGGACAATGAAACTAATACCATTACCGGACATAAAAATGATACCAGGATCATACTGAAGGTAGGAGATAGAACTGCTACAGTCAATGGAAAGCCGGTAAAATTGGATGTGCCTGCAACTTCCATAAACGGAAGTGTCTTTGTTCCGGTCCGGTTTGTCGCAGAAAGTTTTGGAGCAAGGGTGAACTGGAACAAAAATACCAGAACGGCATATATCAATACCCCTTCTACTAAGAAAAGGTACAGCGATGAGCAGTTGGAATGGGCTCTAGGTGCCAGTGCCATAACATTAAGAATGGATTGCTGGCCATTGAATCTTCGCGGAGGAAAACTGGCAGATGAAACCGGAGTACTGTTCGGTAAAAATTATCTGGATGGATCGTGGGGCATCAAAAGCAGGGAAGATGCTTTGAGAGTCGTAAATAATCTTAAGAAGTCGGGGCATTTATACCTTGATGCCGGTGGAGAGCAAAAGAAACTGGTGGGTTGGGAGTTGTGCAGGCTTGTGAGAGTTGCCGGTGAGTGCTATGTAGCGGGCTACCTGACAGATGAGGAATCCTGGGGATATATCATGGATGCAGCGCAAACTCTTCAGAAGGCTTTTGGCTCATGGAAAGAGATGGGAGAAAGCTATATTACAGGCTTTGAAGCCTGGTCAGGCGAGAAACGCAATGTTTTGGGCACCGATGCCCATTACCGGTTCGAAATTATGAAAGAGCTGCTTAAAGATCCTCAAAGTCCATGGACGTTATATGATTGGAATATGTCGCTGGAGAAAAAGTAATTATATTTTGTTTTCTATTAACCGAGTTGGGGCTTAGGTTCCACTATGTCAACTTATTTATGGTGCCAGGTGAATGGATATGGTGCCAGGGAAACCTCCGGTGCGGCTGGCGCTATATTTTTAAATACAAAGGAGGGTTACTTAATGAAAACCATAAGAAGAAATACCAAGGTATGCCTGATGCTTTTATTGACTATAGTAATATTATTATCACCTATACTCAGTGTGGAAGCTTCTGTTAAGGGCGTGTCGGAAAATTTAATAATTGATATGTCCGGTGCTTCCTTTGATTATGGGTATTTCAACTTACCTGTTGAAAAAAGTGCAAGTTTTATATTTAGAATGGGATATTACCCAGGGTATATTGATGAGGAGACGGATACCTTTACAGCATTGGGTGTGCGCGTATTTGACCCAAGAAACTGGGCATATGATAAAATGCTAAAAATACCTTTAAAGGTAAACCTGATAAAACTGAACAATGTTTTTGTCTTTACATACCGGGATGAATATGAATTCAACAGATTCTATATCCCTGCATATTTAAACGATAAAAAGATCAGCATCGAAGTTGTATTTAACGAAGGTAATAAAGGTGAAATAGTCGGCATAAATGAAAAGGGCGGCAATGGCAGCGCGATAAGCATCAAAAAAGGCGATATTATAAAGCCTATATACAGGTCCATTTCAGAACAAAATAAAATAGAAGAAGTAGAAGAATTTATACTTGAAGCTAATAATATAGTTGTAGAAGATTCAATTGTCGCAACAATTGCAGAATTTCCTGCAGATAAATATGCGTTCAAGATCTTTGCACAAAGCGCCAGCTCTGACGGACACGGCACCTCAGATGCAGTAGCTGTGGCTCAAATAACAGCTAATAAGAAGTTTAGATCAGAACCAAGCAGCTGGGCTATAGCTGAAATTAACAACGCAGTAGAAAGAGGATTTGCTACAGGACGTGTATTAAAGGACTATCAGAAACCAATTACCCGTGAAGAGTTTTGTGAATTGATAATCATACTTTATGACAGGCTGGCTGATCAGCCAGCTACGCCGGCAGATTCGAATCCTTTTAAAGATACGGACAATGCTGAGGTTTTAAAGGCATATAACCTAGGTATTGTCACTGGAATAGGCAATGGTGAATTCGGTCCCAACAAACCTCTAAACAGGGAACAGATGTCGACAATGCTGTTCAACATGATTAAATTAGTGCGTCCGGATATTGAAGTCGCATCGGAAGAGCTAACCTTCAATGATAGGAATACAATTTCCAAATGGGCGTATCAACCGATTAAGTATATGTATATGAATAAACTCATTTTAGGTGCAAACAACCTCTTCAATCCCCAAAAGGAAGCAAGCAGAGAGCAAGCCATTATTTTGATTCTGAGAATATTTGAAAAATATAAAACTGGACTTTAGACAATCTTAAGTTCCTGGTACCGAACAAAAGCACCTTCTGCCATTATTGCAGCAGGTGCTTTTTATCGTCAGATCATTTTTGATATAGTCAGGTTAAGGCCATAGGTGTAAAATAAGTATTGAAAAGTTATATATATTTCTGGTAGGGGGGATAATTACATGTATAGGAAGTATATCTTTACAATTATAGTACTTTTACTGGTCTTGATCGTCTCATTTCTAATCTTCAAATCGCAAGACCTCAAAAGAGTTTATAACGCAGAAGTTGCAAAATTGCTGGAAAGCACTTCGGAACAAGACAGCAGTATATTAACTGAAGGAGATATGAAGCACTTGCCTGAGCCGGTTAAAAAGTACCTTATATATGTTGGGGCGGTGGGCAAGGAAAAAGTAAAGAATTTCAGAATTGTATTTGAAGGAGAGTTTAAAACGGACCCGAAAAAGGATTGGACAAAAATGAGTGCTGAGCAATACAGCGAATTGAAGGATACAAAACGACTCTATTTTATGCAGATGAAAATGTCCGGCCTTCCGATCATGGGGCTACATAAATACGCAGATGCTAAGGCAATTATGCTGGTAAAGTTGGCTGGGCTGGTTACCGTTGCCGACGGCAAGGGTGAGGAAATGAATAAGGGTGAGACAGTTACAGTATTTAATGATATGTGCATGCTTGCACCAGCCAGCCTTATAGATGAGAGAATACAATGGGAAACCGTTGACCCGTTGACAGTAAAAGCAACCTTCAATAATAACGGCATCAAAGTGTCTGCAATGTTGTATTTTAATGAGAAAGGCGAGTTGATAAAATTTGTATCGGATGACAGGTATTATTCACCAACAGGAAAAACCTATCAGAATATAAGATGGTCAACTCCAGCCTATGAATACAAGGATTATAACGGGATAAAGATATCCTCAGGGGGAGAGGCAATATGGTCCTTTCCTGAAGGTGATTACTGCTACGCCAAGGCTGAGATTAAGGAAATTGAGTATAACGTAGGCAATTAAGGAGGAATGCAAAAATGAAAATTGCAGTTGCAACAGAGAATGGTTGTGTATCAGGACATTTTGGAAAATGTGAACAGTTTACGATTTTTGAGACTGAGGATAAAAGGATTATAGGTAAAGTGCTATTGGATACAAGTGCACATGGGCATGGCTTGCTGCCGGGTTTTCTAGCTTCAAATGGAGTGGAGACAGTAATTGCAGGTGGTATGGGTGATGGTGCAAAACAGAATCTGGACTCCCTTGGCATCCGAATAGTATCAGGAGCCAGCAGCAATGTGGATGAGACAGTGCAGCAATACCTTGAAGGAACACTTAAGGTAAGCGAAGGCGGGTGCCATAGCGGAGAACATCATGGCGAACACCATTGTAATTGTCACGGGCATTAAGAGCAAATATTAAGTCCACGCAGCGTTTTGCTGTGTGGACTTAAATAGAAATTAGCTCTGTGGTTGATTCTGCTGCTGGTTCTGCTGTTGATTCTGGGGTTGGCTGGTTTGACCTTTACCCATCATTTGAGGTATTTGGCTTATCAATTGATTCATATTACTTGCAGTAGGGCTAACAGGTATAACTGTAACATTGTTGCCATCAACGACTGCGAGAGCATCAGTACTGATTCTAGCACCAAGGCCCAGTGCATCCATTCCGGCATTGCTGCTTCCCTGAGTTGTACCGGTGGTACCCTGCGACATCTTACCAGAGGTATTGCCGCCGCCATATCCTATTGTCACGGAGATTATTGGAATAAGCGTTTTGTCACCTTGCGTGACAGGCTTTCCCAGAGTACCTTCACTCTGTGTAAAGGTTTCTATATTTGAAAATAGTGTATCAATATTCTGAGTTAAAGATGAATTAACTTCCATTAGTGTACCTCCATTAATAAAATTATTAGATTTACCTGAGCTAAATCGTTGGCTATATAAGCTTCATCAGTGAATGACCCAAGTTCAACCTTGCAGTGGCATCCAAATTGACATAGTCGTTAATTGCGAGAAAGTCAGGTTTCTGATGCAGCGACTCTACATTAAAGAACTCAGAAACCAGAGGTATTGCACTGCAGGCTAAACCTGTAACGAAGGGGTCACGAAATCCATACTGAGTATCAACATGGATATCAGTGGGATTAAGGCTTTTAAGAATACTCTCTTTACCAGATACGTTTTGCTTACGATTCAATTGTTTAGTTAAAATTCTTTTGTTCAGCAGGTATACGGTCAGAATTAATCCGTTATTCTCCCTTGCTATAACTGACCTTAGCAAAGGATACAGCCAAAACAATGTCACATGCATATCTGAGTTGGTGGAATTGAAAATAAAATCTACTTTTGATTTTACTGTAAATAATAAAACAACTAGAAGCAGAAGTAACGTCAATAATATTAATAGTAAAACCATGGAATTTACCTCCATGTTCGCGGATATTATGACCATTAATATTTTAACCAATACGGTCTCTTTTATCGTGTCAGAATGTATTGGGTTTTACATATTTAACTATAATACATCCTGCACCTATTGAAGAGCTTTACTTGCAAATTTTTAGAATATATGATAATATAGGGAAGTTAGTGCAATAGTTATACAAACTGGTTAAAATATAGCCAGACAATTATTTAAATTAATCTTATCATTGTTTTCAAAATTGCTATGAAATTGCTTTTCTTGGTGCAAATTAGAGATTTTCAAATGATCTAATGATGAAAGTAGATTTATTCTTTTCTTGAATTTTCAATATGAATTGTTTAAATAAATAACTGAATGATTATTCTCATGGATAAGACCATGGGTTTATTTATGTCTTCCAAAGCTAACATAATGCTATGTTAGCTTTTTTTACGGGAATTAGCTTTTATTGGCAAGAAAAGAAAATTAAATAATTAATGATAGAGAATCAAAAAGGGGGTGTCGGGATGACACAACATATTATATTGACCCTTATAGGGTTATTTCTAGTAACAGCGCTTACTAATGTTTTAGCAACATTAAAAAGCATATTAATGTCGAAGAAGATTATGAATCCAGTTTATCTTTTGGTATTTACGGATGCTATGATTTTTGCAACAGTTGTCAGTAAAATGACTAGTTCAAAGGGGTTTCATTTTGCATTTGCATATGCCTTAGGTAAAACATTAGGAGTTTTTATTGGTGGTAAACTTGAGGAACGGCTGGCACTTGGTATTTTGGAAGTAGATATATTCTTTAATAACAGGGATAAAATGATTGAAATAGCGGAAAAGCTTAGAGAAGAAGGTTATACGGTTAACAACTTTCTAGCTAGAGGAAATAACGGAGATAGAAGATATAAAGTCGAAGTCGTAATCAAGAGGAAGGAATTTAAAATACTTGAAGATATTATGGATCAATGTGGCGTAACAGATCCAACTTTGAAGGTCAAAAACCTTAATAGAATAGAGGGTAAAATTACTTCCACCAGAATGAAGGCAGTCTGATTAAAGGATGCGGATATGGAAGAGAGCTATTTGGAAGCTCTCTTTTTGCTTATATGAAGGCTTCCGTCGCTCTGCAATTCAGCGAAAAAAACCTCTTCAGCAGAGCTTATTCCTGCGCGGCTTAGCTGCTGGTCTACCCACTCGTTATTGAGATTTAGCTCTTTCAGATTTCTTATGACTACCCTTCCATCAACAATAATCTCAGCAGGCAGATACATCCGACTTTCTGGCTGAATTTGCATATCTTTTTTTGTGATAGTTTCAAGATCTGGTTTTTTTAATACACTTAGCCGGCCATTTGGCTCCAGTATTGCATAATCAATATCGTTGATAGAAAAAATATTATTGGTTCGCAGAAGCATTGTAAGATCATCCATGTTTAGTCTTTGTGCAGCCAGTTCCTTTTGCATGATAACCCCTTTTTTAATAACTATTGCAGGCTCGCCGTCAAGCAATACTCTGGCTTTAGACGATTTTAAGCTCATGAACTCAACAAGAAAAGTTAAGAATGCCCATACTATAAGACCTGACACACCATCGATCAGTTTTATATCTCTATGTACTACCATGTCACCAGCCATATTTCCCATAGCGATACCTGTGATATAAGTAAAAAATGTTAGCTGACCTAACAATTTCTTGCCAAGTAGACGCGTCAAAATTAATAGTGCTACAAAACCAATCATGGTTCTTATAGACGTTTCAAATATAGTATGCATATAGCCTCCTTGGTTTTATCTCAAGGCTTCTGAGCCGGATACTAGTTATTCTCTGGATTTCCATAGTCATTTATTCAAAGATGTTAAGGTGCCGAGTACCAAGTATGCAAAATTATTACTTGCTTTGAGCAGACATTGTACTCTATAAATGAATGTTGCTCCCAAGCGTATATGTGCTATTTTCAATTTCATTGATAATCTCAATGATACCGGATTCTATAATTTTGGGTTCAACCCTTGTGACACTTAGCCTAAGAAATTTATCATTTATGAATTCTTTCAAATAGTAGCTCTCAATATCGGATAATATGATATTCTTTTTTAATAAACCAGCTACTATGTCTTTTTGTTTACTCATATTTAGTATTTCCAAGCCGGCATAAAAGCCTCCTTTTTCAGGTATATGCCAACGTATTGATGGGGAGGCTTGCTGCTCTGTAAATTCTTTCAAAAAATTCATTCTTTCCGAATACATATTTCTGACTTTGTTGATATGTAAGTTGAACATTCCGCTGTTAATATATATCTCGAGAGCGCCTTGCGATATTAGAGGAGTGTTAATATCAGACCAGTACTTATATTCCCTGAAAGTATTTATCAATAGTTTCGGAAGAACCACAGTTGCAATTCTTAAGCTTGGAAGCAAAACCTTAGAAAAAGTCTTAATGTATATAACCCTATCCGACTGATCAAAGGAGAATATGGGGGTTGATTTCGAGTCACCCTCTAGATCTCCGAGGTAATCATCCTCCACAATATACACATTGTATTTCTCTGCTAATGCAAGTATTTTCTTTTTATCGGCATTAGTATAGCTTAACCCAAGTGGATTGTTGAACCGAGGAATTGTATAGAAGAATTTAATATTGTCATTTCTGAAGGCTCTTTCCAGACCATCGAAATCCAAGCCGTCAAAATCTCTGGAAACCCCAATAGCTTCTATATGATTCTGCTTTAAGCATTCAAGCATTCCCTGATAGGTTGGCTGTTCAAGCACAACATTGGTTTTTGCATTGGGGAAATGCATTTTGGATAAAAGGCTCAGTGCTTGCTGTGAGCCGGTGGTAATGAATACCCTTTCGATGTTCGTGAATACCTGATGGTTTTGCAAATGCTTGCGAAGTGCCTCGGCAAGCTGGTCTAAACCTTTGGGATCGGCATATGTGAATAAGTCTTCCTTATATTTATTGATAGCCTGAGCTATGAAAGGCTGAAACTCATTGTAGGGCAGTGAGTTTTTATCCAGTGAAGTGCCTGAAAAATCGATTGATGTGTTATGTCCAGACGTCTCAGTGAAATTATTGATAAGATAGTATCCGCTGCCGGGTATAGCATATACAAGACCAAGCTCTTTAAGCTCAGAGTAAGCTCTCAGTACAGTAGATTTGGTGCATCTGTACTTGGTGCATAGATCTCTAATGGATGGTATTTTAACTCCAGGGATTAAGTTTCCTAGTGAGATTTCCTTCTCGATGGCATTAACAATCACACTGTATTTCATAATGATAACCTCCCAATAATCGTACCGGTACACTTTGCAAAAAGGCCGATTGACCCGGTGGAACTCCTGAATTATATTGTAAGTGTACCAAATATTGTCAATAAATACAAAATATTTGGTACACTTATAAATTAGGGAGGTTAGAAAATGGATAGAGTTTTAAATTGCTGCGGGTACAATAAATATGATGTTAATATAGTTAGAGGACAAGGAGACTGTTTGTATGATGACCAGGATAGAAAATATATTGATTTTGAAGCAGGAGTTTGGTCCGCTGCACTTGGTCACAGCCACCCACAAATCAATCTTGCGATCAAGAGGCAAATTGATCAAATCATGCATTTGGGTTACCAGTACAAGAGTCCTGTAGTGGAGGAAGCCGCTTCAATAGTCCTCGAAACAGTTCAAATATCAGATGGAAAATGTATCTTTCTTAGCTCAGGGAGTGAATCTGTCGAGTTCGGGGTGCAGAGTATCAGGCGCGTGACACAGCAGCAGCTGTTACTCTCCTTATCCGGTTCCTACTTGGCGGCATATGGTTCTGCAGGCAGGAGAAGTCTTGAAGAATGGTACTTTTTTGATTGGAGTCGGTGCCGAGATTGTGCCTTAGACGAGTGTAGCTCTAATTGCTGCTATTTTAAGGAAATACCTTTTGAGCAGATCGGGGGACTAGTTTTTGAACCTGGGAATACATCAGGTCAAGTAAAACTGCCCCCCAAAAAGCTGGTTAAGAATCTAGAAAGTACTGTGAGACAGCACGATGGGCTGATTATGGCAAATGAAGTTACTACTGGATTTGGGCGTACCGGGTCATGGTTCGGTTATGAGCATTATGGGCTTCAGCCTGATATTATTGCAATGGGGAAATCTATGGGCAACGGATATCCGGTAAGTGCGGTTGCTATGAAAGCTGATATCGCAGACAGACTGGAAAGCGGCGGATTGAGGTATGCACAATCTCACCAGAATGATGCGCTGGGCTGTGCAGTTACCATAGAAGTGATAAAAGCGATAAAGGAAGAAGATCTGATTGTTAGAAGTGCTGAAATAGGCGTCAAGTTTAAGGATAAGTTAGAACAGCTCACTAAACGGCATGATTGTATCAAGGAAGTTCGGGGAAGAGGGTTGATGCTTGCCATGGAATTCAAGGAAGATAAGCATTTTTCACTGTCATCAATACAGCGTAAGCTTTTTAAAGGGGGATTCTTGGTTGGATATAATATGATTGGGAACCTCCTCAGGTTCTATCCAGCATTGATAATCAAAGAGAGTTCAGTTGGAAATATGGTAGAAAGACTCGATTGTATTTTAGAGCGATAGACAATATACGAAAGTAGTTGACTCTTATAAAAAGAGAGATGAGAATGTTGCTCATCTCTCTTTTTAGTTTAATATTATTTTAGAAGTGTTTTATAGTGGCTTTGCGTTTCTTAAGTTAAACACATAAATTGGGCCCATGAAAAGCCAAGTAATAACTAAGGGAAGCTTATTAAAGCAAAATGCCAAGCACTAATGCTTGGCATTTATATTTGTGAAATTATCGAATTCTTTCAATAAAGTTTTCTCCACCGCTTAAACGGTACGATATCTTATCCTTATGTCTCAGTTCTGTAAGAAGTTCAGCCAGGAAGTTCGAGGGTATTCTTTCCTTAATGAACCTGCCGACGCTGCCTTCATATAATACTTTGCCTGTCTGAGAAAAGGTCTCATCGAATATCCGTATTTTCATGTTCAGAAGGTCTGCGTCAAATATAACATCATAACCCTTGTGTGCATCATAGATTGATGCTTTTAGTTTCTTCATATTGCATCCTCCAATAAGACTTGCTGTACCACTATAATTAATATGTAACAAATAAACCTTTTATATGCTGGACAAAACCTGTAAAACCTCATTAATATCAGGCAGCTGCTTTATTGGGTAAACCTTGACCCATTTAACTATGCCATTTTCATCAATTATTATATTGGCACGTTCTGATATTCCTAACTTTTCGATAAAAATGCCGTAGTCCTGTGCTACTTTCCCATGAGGCCAGAAGTCAGAAGGGAGACTCACGTTATTAATAGCGATTACAGTACTCCATACTTTTTTACTAGGTACAGGATCAACACTGAGACCAAGGGGTACGGTGTTGAGATTATTGAATTTTTCCAAGTTCACTTCCAGAGCTCTCATTTGATCAGTGCAAACTGCTGTCCATGCCAGTGGATGCCATGACAGCAATACCTTTTTTCCTTTGTAATCTGATAAACGGATTATCTGCTCCTTATTATCCTTTAAGGAAAAGTCCGGTGCAATATCCCCTACTTTAATAAGATTCATAGACGCATCCCCTTTCTTATGTATATATTTAGCATAACACATAAATCAGATTCCTGGCACATATTTCCTATTGTTGACAGAGCATAAAAAAATGAATATAATTACCGTAAGTTTAGTGTACCGGGTAGTCACAAACTGTCCCGGCATAAGGGAAAAGGACGGAGTGAATTAAATGAATAAAAGACCGGTTGTATTAATTGTAATGGATGGCATAGGAATAAATGAAGATGAGTACGGCAATGCGGTAAAGGCTGCCAATACACCTACTCTTGATATGCTAATGAGCCACAGCCCATACACTGTAATAAAGGCCCACGGAATAGCCGTTGGCCTGCCTTCGGATGAGGACATGGGCAACTCAGAGGTAGGACATAATGCATTGGGCAGCGGGCAGGTGTACGCCCAAGGTGCGAAGCTGGTAAACGAATCAATAGGAAATGGAAAGATGTACAGCTCGGATACATGGCGCAAGGTAGTTGACAATTGCGTAGGGAACGGCTCTGTGCTGCATTTTATCGGTCTCCTGTCAGATGGCAATGTACACTCGAATATTGCTCATCTTAAATCAATGATTATAAGAGCAAAGATGGATAATGTAAAAAAAGTCCGAGTACATGTATTACTAGATGGAAGAGACGTCTTGGCCACATCGGCGCTGGATTATGTGGAACAGCTGGAGAAGGTGCTGAAGGGGCTGAATGACAGCAGCTTTGACGGAAGAATTGCAAGCGGCGGCGGAAGAATGAAGATTACAATGGATAGATATGAAGCAAATTGGGATATGGTGAAGCTTGGCTGGGATACCCATGTATTGGGCAAGGGCAAGCAGTTTGCTTCTGCCAGTGAGGCGATATCCACTTTCAGAGAGGAGCTGCCTGGAGTCATAGATCAGGATTTACCGCCTTTTGTCATAGGGTCAGAGGGTAATCCTGTAGGTACTATTAATGATGGGGACAGTGTTGTTCTCTTCAATTTCAGAGGTGACCGGGCGATTGAAATCAGCATGGCCTTTGATTATGAATCCTTTGACAAGTTTGATAGGGGAAGACGCCCCAAAATTGTATTTTGCGGTATGCTGCAGTATGATGGTGACTTGAAGCTTCCAGAGAACTTTTTGGTCACACCTCCGGATATAAAGAATACATTATCAGAGCATTTGGTAAAGCACAACATCAGGCAGTATGCTGTTTCTGAGACACAGAAATTCGGGCATGTGACATATTTCTGGAATGGCAACAGGAGTGAGAAGTTTAGTGAAAAGCTTGAGGCCTTTGAGGAAGTGCCTTCAGACAGGGTATCCTTTGATGAACGCCCATGGATGAAAGCCGCAGAAGTGACTGACAAGCTAATAGATGCCATAAAATCCGGCAAATATGACTTCTTAAGAGCAAATTACCCTAATGGTGATATGGTCGGGCATACCGGCAGTTTTAACGCAACCAAAATAGCGGTTGAAGCTCTTGACCTGTGTCTTGCAAGAGTTATTAAGGCGGTTGATCAAACAGAAGCCATACTTGTCATCACAGCTGACCATGGAAACGCGGATGAGATGTATGAAAAAGCCAAGGGTGGCACGGCTAAAGCAAAAACAAGTCATACACTTAGCCCGGTCCCATTCATAGTCTATGATAAAGTGCAAAACCGTGAATTAAAGTCAGGAAGCTTTGGACTTGCTAATATTGCGGCAACTATCACAACTTTGCTAGGGATTGACCATCCAGATTGCTGGGAAAACAGCATTATATAGCAGATTCCTATAAGTTTTAGCAAAATTAAGAAAAAACGGATTATTTTTTACCATTGTGGTATAATATAATTAGCTATAGAGCTATGCTGTCATTTAGCACGCATACGCATATATACGCCACCTCTCAGGGGTGGTTTTATTCTATTAGTCCCCAAAGGTACACTTTCTGATGTACTATAGGCTAAAGGGTTTAAGGAAGTACAATATAAAGGAGAATATCGGAATTGAAGAAGATTTATCGAATGAAAAAGACAGTATCAATGAAGCAGTTTATTACTGAGTTTGGAGGAGAGTTTTCCAAACATGTAAAGCAGAAGCTGCTTGAGTTGGGAGCAAGATGTGTTTTAACCAGAAAGGACGAAAGCTTCATTCTTGATCTGAGACATGTCGAGCACACTAAATACAATTGCAATCCTCAAGATAGTACAGCTGAGCATCAAAAAGAATATGCTTTTGGGCAATTGATAGCTCACGAGGGGATACTATACTTTTCGGAATGCTGTCTACAAAATGAAGATATTATACAAGTCCCGATGGTGAGCACAGTTTATAATTCTCTAAACAGCGAAGAAATCACGCTTGAAGGGGATATCAAAGGCAAAAAAATAGATGATGAAAACGTTGATTATGTAATAGATAGCTTATTGACGGTATGTCCTGAGGTATCACCAGAGCATTTGGCAATCGTATCAAGGTACTAATAAAGTTTCTATGACCATCGGTGCAGTTATGTGCCGGTGGCTTTTTTGTATATTTAAGCAGCGAGAATAGATTGAAAACATTTGATATAGACAAGTGCCCTGTAAAAGTATTCGTTTCTAGCAGCAGGGCACAATATCAATATTGAACGCACATAAGTATACATATTGGGTAAAGTGCGAATTCAATAACACTAATGAAACCTTTTGCGAAATCTGAATGAATGATGCAGAGGGTATTTCACAAAACGTATTGGAAGTGCGTTATTAACATTTTGAATGACTGGAAAGCAGTTATGTTAATAAGCACCTAAATAAAATAATTAAAGGTTTAGGAGATTACATATGACAACCAAGAAGGATTTTGAGCATTATGGCTTAAGCAAGGAAACATTAAAGGCTCTAAAAAAGCTCGGATATGACAAACCGACAGAGGTTCAGGAGAAGGTCATACCCATGGTGTTTAAAAATGCAGACATCATAGTAAAGTCACAGACAGGAAGCGGCAAGACAGCTGCATTTGCGATACCCATATGTGAAAGGCTGGAGCTTGAGAAAAGATATCCTCAGGTTCTGGTGCTTACCCCTACAAGGGAACTGGCTGTGCAGGTAAAAGAGGACTTTTCCCATTTGGGCAGGTTCAAGAGAATAAGGTGTGCCGCAATATTTGGCAAGCAGCCTATGGAATTGCAGAAGAGGGAACTAAAGCAGAGAGTACACGTTGTTGTGGGCACTCCAGGAAGAACCTTTGATCATATAGAACGCCAGAATCTTGTTCTGAATGAAATAAAATATCTGGTAATTGATGAAGCGGATAAAATGCTCGATATGGGCTTCATAGACCAGGTAGAAGAAATTATTAAGCTGCTTCCTCAAAAAAGGGTAACCATGCTGTTTTCTGCAACAATGCCTGACTTGATAGAAGAGGTATGCAATAAATATATGAGGAAGCCTCAAAAGGTTGAGGTGGCTTCCCAAATATCTACCACAGAAAAAATACAGCAGTACTGCTATGAGGTTGAGGAAGACAATAAATTCAGCATTCTAAAGAAAATAATATACACAGAAAAACCGGAAAGCTGCATTTTGTTCTGCAATACCAGGGAGAAGGTAGATAGCCTGCTGGGGAAAATGAAGGCTGAAAGATTCTTCTGCGAGGGCTTGCATGGAGGAATGGATCAGGACCAGCGCTTAAGCGTTGTGCAGAGCTTCAAGAGAGGTGAGTTTCATTTCCTGGTTGCAACAGATGTTGCGGCTAGAGGGATTCATATAGATGATGTCACCCACGTTATCAATTATGACGTTCCTATGGAAAACGAAAGCTATGTTCACAGGATTGGCAGAACAGGACGTGTAGAAAGCAAGGGGGTAGCCATTACTCTTGCATCACCCAGGGAATTGAGGTTTTTGAAGGATATTGAAGAGTATGTACAGTATAAGATTCCAAGGAGAGAGCTGCCCACAGATGCTGAAGTGCAAACGGGCAGGGGGGACTTTGAAGATAAGATAAAGTCAAAGCCTAAAGCCAAGAAAAACAAAGCAGAAGCACTGAACAGGGAGATTACAAAAATACGTATAAATGCAGGCAAGACCAAGCGAATGAGGCCGGGTGACATACTGGGTGCTATATCGAATATCAAAGGGATTAATCCGGAGGATATAGGAATAATTGATGTGCAGGATACCTGCTCCTATGTGGAGGTATTCGGCAGAGATGCGGATTATATAGTCAAGGAGCTTCAGGATACAAGCATTAAAGGGAAAGTGCATACCGTAAAGAAAGTAAGATTCCGCAATGCGTAAGCATATAGCGTTATTCAGGCTATAGCGCTTTTGGATAGTTCGTAATTAAGTTCAGCCATATAGTAAATCTATGTGGCTGATATTTTTTCCAGAAGCTATTGACTTATTAATTAATACGTAATATATTACTTATATAGGTAACATATTACGTATATACAAAAGTACGCTTTGGAGGTGTATCCTTAATGGATTCTATTGATAAGCAGAAGTTCATATTCGGCAGTATTTTCTTGCTTGCAAACACGCTTCAGGTCATAGGAGACCAATATCTTGGAAGAGATGGTATTACCACAAAACAGTGGCTCCTGCAAGTAATGATATCACAATTAGGTGATAATCCCCCGACATTAAGTGAGGTGGCTGAACTTATGGGCAGCTCACGCCAGAATGTAAAGCAGCTTGCACTGAAGCTTGAGGAAAAAGGCTTCTTGACTATTCAGAAGGATGAGCATGATGCCCGGGCCTTAAGGCTTAAACTGACAGATAAAAGTCAGGTATTTTGGGAAAAAAGAAAGAAGCAGGATGACGAATTTATAGAAGATCTTTTTAAGGATTTAAGCCAAGAGGAAATTGATTCGATGTTCAAAGGCGTTGGTAAGTTATTTACGAAGGTAGAGAAAATAGAAAAAACCATACATGGAAGGATGTATTAAATGAAATTATTTTTAAAGATTATGTTGTCAGTATTCATAATTTTTGTATTGGTTTCTGGAGGGGGCTTATTCTTCATCAGCAGAGGAGTCGAAGCTGGGGAAGTGTTGGAAATCAATGATGTAGATCTATCTAAACTAAATGATGGAACCTACAACGGAACATATAATGGTGGAAGATGGACCAATGAAGTGAATGTGATAGTCAAAGATCATAAAATTACAGGGGTTGAGATAGTGAAGGATGTTCTGCTTCCAAAGCCAGAGGTTACGGCTGAGCTGGTAAACCTGGTGCTGGAGAAGCAAAGCCCAAAGATTGATGCGATATCAGGCTCAACAGTTACCTGTAAGGCTTATCTGAAATCTATAGAAAACGCACTGAAATAATAGGAGGGTTAACATGTCAATAGTAATACTGGACGCAATGGAAGGCAGCAACAGCATTTCAGACAAGCTGAAAGAAAGAATGCTGCAAAAGAGTAAAGAGCTTTCACATTTTGAATTAAGGGATATGAAAATTCTGCCCTGCAGATCCTGCGGTGTATGTGGGTTTAAATCCCCTGGCAAATGTGTATTTAAGGATGACATGCATGAGATATTATACGCCATGGCAAAGAGCAGCACGATTGTACTACTTGCACCGGTGAGGTTTGGCGGTTATCCTTCCAGCCTCAAAAAAGCTGTAGATAAATTTGCGTTAATGGCCCTTCCATCATATACAGTAAAGCATGGTCATATGGTGCATCCAGCACGTTATGGCAGTAAAATGCTTATTGGAATCGGGGTGCAAGGACAGGCTTCAAAGGAGAGGGAGGAAAGCTTCAAGAGACTGGTGGAAAACAACGCATTGAACGGACAATTTGAACATAAGTCAGTAGTGCTGAATGCTTCAGATGATATGAACGAGATAGAACAGGTTATAGATAATCTGTTAAAGGGGGTGTGCTAGTGATGAGTGGAAAAAAACTTCTCCTGTTAAACGGAAGTCCAAGGAAAAGTGGGACATCGTACAGCTTTGCAAGGACTATGAAGCAGCTTGCAGAAAGCTTTGGAAATGATGTAGAAATCATACATGCTATTGATTATTTCGATGGTAAGGAAAAAATAGAACACTTAAGTCAGTTAATAGCACAAAATGATATTATAGCTATGTCAGCACCCGTATATGCAGATTTTCTTCCTTATCATGATATCTGGCTCTTGGAGAAGCTAACTGAGGAGTGCGCCAAGGAGCTAAAGGGCAAGGCGTTCTTTGCAGTAGGTCAGTGTGGCTTTCCTGATATAACCCGTATTGAGCCGCTTATTGATGCTTGCAGGTTCTTTGCTGAAGATACAGGAATGAATTGGCTGGGTGGATTGGCTTATGGCGGAGGCCCGATGATAAATGGAGCATTACTGGAGGACATAGGTAAAAAGGGAGAAAAAATCACTTCAGGCTTCAGACTTGCCCTGGAAAACGTCTTCAAGGGAGAAAAGATAAGCATCGACGCTCAAAAGTGTATTACCATGGATATTCCCCCAATTATGTATTGGCCTCTAGTGATTTTTATGAACCAAATGACAAAAAAACAGGCACGCGAAGCCGGAAATGTGGATTATACAAAAAAGGTCTACTTAGAATAGACCTAGATTGCTGACTAACTAGCCAAGTCTTCGAAGCCTATATAACGATGTGCGCTTATGCAAGCAGCCATGTAATAGCTAAGGTGTGCTTATACAAAGCTTGTTAATGGTACTTAGGAACGTAGCCTTAGAAACAGTCGTATGTGAGGCAAGGATGCCGAGCAAGCCTTCAAGGTCAAGGATGACCATTTGAAGGCGCTAGACTTTTCTTAGGCGAAGTGACTTAGTACCATCAAGATTTGTATAGTTATACCGTGCTATACATGGCTGCTTTATGAGCGCTGTTTTATCATTAGCCTCAATCTATTCTAAATAGACCTTCTTTGCTATACATCAAGCTTCATATCTCCAAACTTAATCCAACCCTTCTTACGCATATATTCAGAGACAATCAGGGTTATCACTGCGGGCGCAAGGAAATGAAGAGCAAGAATCAAAGGCAGGGAAGCAGTTCCCATAGTTTCTACGGTGGCAAACTGTCCTACCAGCCCACTGGTGCCCATACCTGCACCTACGGCATTGTTTCTCATTTTGAATATCGCAGAGGCTACAGGCCCTAATAAAGCACTTGCTATGGTAGGCGGCACCCAAATCAAAGGATTCTTTACAATATTGGGAACCTGCAGCATAGAAGTTCCAAGGCCTTGGGCTACAAGCCCGCCGAGTTTGTTTTCCCTGTAGCTGGCAACAGCAAAGCCTACCATCTGCGCACAGCATCCTACAGTAGCTGCTCCTGCTGCAAGACCGTCAAGCTTTAAAGCTATTGCCAGGGCTGCACTGCTTATTGGAAGGGTCAATACCATACCCATTATAGTTGAGACTAATACTCCCATAGGAATAGGCTGAAGCTCTGTAGCATAGTTGACCATCTGCCCCAAGGCTGTCATCAGGGATGCCATAAATGGACTTACAAAGACGCTGGTGAGTCCGCCTGCAATAATTGTAGCAGCAGGAACCACAATGATATTGAGCTTGGTTTTTCCTTGCACCAGCTTTCCTGCTTCTGCACCAACCAAAGCTGCAAATAAAGCTCCTACCGGTTCTCCTATCTTTATAGAATATATGCCAGTGGAGGTGAGCAGTATGGTTTGTGCTCCCAGTGCCCCGGTGACTAAGGAAGAAAAGATTGATAAAACAGGAGCTTTTACACCATAAGCCACCGCTGCTCCGATAGCAGGGCCCATCATGAACTGAGCGATTATTCCAAACTCTACGAGCAAAGGGATTCCCAGTTTTTCTCCTACCTGCTTTAATATAAGGCCTATTATAAGCGATGAGAAAAGGCCTTGGGCCATATAGTTCAGCACGTTAATCAAGTATTCCTGGAAATTGAATTTCTTTTTTTCCATAATATCCTCTCATTCAATAAAGTATTAATCGAATAATAACGTTATATTGCACAAAATTGTTTCTGAATATATTATGATGTAAAGTTATTAGCAAGTAAAGCTAAAAAATGGAAAAAGGCCTGAAATGCTGCTTTCAAACCTTTTTCCATAAATACTATTTTGTATAATTATCAAAGTAGCCTTGGATGTAAATAATAGGTGTTCCTTTATCTCCGCTTCCGGAAGTCAAGTCGCATAGAGAGCCTATGAGGTCGGTGAGTCTTCTGGGGGTGGTACCCTGTGCTTCCATGCTCCCGACAAGGTCAGATTCTTTGTTCTTGATATACTCTGAGATAGCCTGTTTAAGTGCTTCTCCCTCTAAATCGGCAAAGTTATTATCTGCTATATACTTCAGTTTTATTTCACTGGGAGTACCTTCAAGACCAGCTGTGTAAGCAGGTGATACAACGGGGTCAGCAAGCTCCCATATTTTGCCCACCGGATCCTTGAATGCTCCATCTCCATAAATCAGTACTTCAACTGTCTTGCCTGTCTTTTCTTTAAGCATGGCTTGAATGCTGTCAACGATAGGCTGGCAGCTACGCGGGAAAAGCTTGACGCTGTTTTCTGTAGCCTTATTTGAACCTAAGAGCCCGTATGCTTCGTTATAGCCGCTGCCGTCAGTTGATTCAGTAAGAATATCGTCAAGGCTGTACACTTTTTTTCCACCGTTTGCCTTCAGGATTCTTTTCGTTCTGACTCTTGTATGAATATCGCAGGTAAGGACATTCTTTGTATAGTCTAAAATAGTTGCCGGGTTGTTCGCAAATATTATTTCGCATTCAGCTCCGCATTCTTTAATCAAGGATTTATAATAATCAATATAGTCAACACCGGTAAAAGAGTGTTTAGTATATCCAAAATAATCGCGGAAGTCCTTTTCTGTCAAAACATCTGTCCAGGGATTCACACCCTTTTCATCAATAGCATCGATATCCACTAACTGGTTGCCTACTTCATCTGATGGATAACTAAACATCAATACTATTTTTTTAGCTCCTTTTGCTATACCCCTAAGGCACACAGCAAAGCGGTTGCGGCTTAGGATAGGGAATATCACTCCAATAGTATCTTCTCCGAATATGGCTTTGACATCCTTCGCAATTGCTTCAATTGGCGCATAGTTTCCCTGGGAGCGGGCAACCACAGATTCGGTTACAGCAACAATATCCCTGTCATTAATATGAAAGCCCTCTATTTCTGAAGCTTTTAATACAGTAGCTACTGCAATTTCTGCTATATTATCTCCCTGCCTTATAATCGGAGCACGAAGACCTCTTGAGATAGTACCTGTTATTCTTTCCATTATTATCTCCTCCTATTAAGTGATTTTGTAATTAGCTATGGACTCCATACTTGTACTATATAGGAATGTATGGTATAAGTAAAATAAATATATATTATGGAACATATAAGGAGGGGTTATATCGTGGTTAAATTGGACTTATACAGAGTTTTCTGTGAAGTTGCTAAAGTACATAGCTTTTCAAAGGCTGCGGCAGCGCTATATATGACGCAGCCGGCTGTCAGCCAGTCAATCATGCAGCTTGAAGGAGAGCTTATGATACGTCTTTTTACACGGACACCCAGGGGCGTAGTCCTTACAAATGAAGGACAGCTGTTATTTGAATATATTAGTTCTGCAATAAATTTAATCAATACAGGTGAAAAGAAGCTGGTGGAGGTTAAGAACCTGATGGCGGGGGAATTGAGATTAGGTGTGGGAGATACAATTTCACGGTATTATCTGTTACCCTACCTGGAAAGGTTCCACAAGCTATACAGGGGTATTAAATTAAAAGTCTTTAACGGTACAACCATAGAACTTTGTGCTATGATAAAATCGGGAGAAATTGATATTGCAGTATGCAATCTGCCAATAGAAGATGAAGCTTTTGAGATAATAAAATGCATGGATATTCAAGATATCTTTGTTTGTGGGGAAACGTATAAGGATAAACTTTCAAAGCCTTTAAGCCTTGAGGAAATGTCAGAGCTTCCGCTTATATTGCTGGAGACCAAGTCTAACTCAAGGCAATACGTAGAAAAGTATTTGCTTTCAAAGGGAATTGGAATTAAACCGGAGATTGAGCTGGGTTCCCATGAGCTTCTTTTGGAATTTGCAAAAATCAATCTGGGCATATCTTGCGTCATAAAAGAGTTTTCACAAGAGTATCTAAAAAGCGGAACATTATATGAAATGCAGCTGATTGAAGAGATACCAAAAAGAAGTATAGGCATATGTTATTTGAAGAGCATACCGCTATCGCCTGCTTCGGCAAGATTTGTTGATACTTTGGAATTGGTGTATAATTAAGCTATGACTATGATTGGGGGTAAGCAAATGAATAAGGAGTTGGATTTTGCAAAGGAGCTAATAGATTTTATATATGATAGCCCGACGGCTTTCCATGCAGTTGATGTCACCCGAAAAATGCTGGAGAACCATGGCTTTGCAGAGCTCAAGGAAGAGGACAGGTGGAAGCTTCAAAAGGGCAGCAAATATTATATGATAAAAAACCACTCTGCATTGGCTGCATTTGTAGTAGGCATGAGAGAGGTCCAAGAGAATGGTTTTAAGATAATCGGTGCGCACACTGATTCTCCTACCTTCAGGATAAAACCATCAGCTGAGATGACAGCAGAGAACCACTACATCAAATTGGATACCGAAACCTACGGGTGGCCAATACTTAGCACGTGGCTGGACAGACCGCTGTCAGTGGCGGGGAGGGTTACAGTAAAGGGAGCTGACCTTTTTAACCCCATCACTAAGCTTGTGAACATTAAGAAGCCGATTCTGGTAATACCGAATCTGGCAATACATATGAACAGAAATATGAACTCAGGGGTAGAGCTGAACAAACAGAAGGATATGCTGCCACTGATGTCATTAATAAACGATAAGCTGGAAAAGGGCAATTATCTATTGAATGCCATAGCGAGGGAAATAAATGTTGAACCCTCTGATATAATTGATTTTGATTTGTTCCTGTATGAATTTGAGAAGGGGACAATAATGGGGCTTAATGATGAATTTATATCCTCTGCAAGGCTTGACGACCTTGCCATGGTGCATGCAGCGATAACAGCAATCACAAGTACTGCTGCTTCAAAGAGCACCAACGTTATGGTTTGCTTTGACAATGAAGAAGTTGGAAGTACTAGTAAGCAGGGGGCAGATTCACAGCTACTTTCGAGCATACTTGAGAGAATAGTGTTGTCAATGGGGGGAGACAGGGAAGACTTTTTTAGAGCTGTCTCAAAATCCTTCATGATATCAGCGGATTTGGCTCATGCCGTTCATCCAAATGCAGGAGATAAGCATGACCCGCAGAACAAGCCGCTGATCAACAAAGGTCCGGTAATCAAAATAAGTGCTAATATGAAATACACTACCGATAGCAACTCTTCAGCTGCATATGCAGGGATTTGCTTCAAAGCCGATGTACCTGTGCAGTGGTTTGTAAACCGTTCGGATGAACCGGGCGGCACCACTATAGGGCCTATTTCATCGTCGCACCTCCATATGCGAAGTATGGACATGGGGACACCTATTCTGGCAATGCATTCAGTGAGAGAGCTGGGTGGAGTGCTTGACCACACTTATGTGACAAGGAGCTTTGAAGAGTTTTATAGATTATAATTAGAAAACAAGAGAAAATATGATATAATTATTTGCAAGAAGTTAGCAAGGGGCAATTTAAACATTGCAAGTAAATGAAGGAGGGAAATATACTATGGAAGAAAGAAGAAAACATGATAGACTCCCACTTACGCTGGAGCTTACTATTTCTTCACTTTTTAGGCAGGATTATGAACTAATTCCCAATATAAATGAAGGCATTAAGGTCAATAATATATCAAAGTCAGGTATAGGCTTCATTTGCGGGCATGAATTGCCACTGGACTACTATTTTGATGCAAAGATTCAACTGACTCCAGATAAGTATTTTTATGCGGTATTAAAAATAGTACGCATAGATAAAACTGAAGTCGGATACAATGTGGGCTGCGAGTTTGTAGGTCTGGCAGACATACTGAGCATGAGGGTGGATTTGTACGGCGAGGAGCTGGGAGTAATCTCGAAATAGTATAAAAGGTGAATAGCAAAAAACTTGACTACAGTCGAATCATTATGACTGTGGTCTTTTTATTCTATACATTTCTTTACTATGTTGAACGCACTGAAGAATTATATTAGGGAAAAAGCGAATTCAACAGTAACAAGGTAACTTTTTGCGAAATTTGAATGATAATGCAAAATGTGTTTCGCAAAACGAATAATGTGATAAAATAATTAGGTGGGATGATTTGAAACGGTTTCCCATAAGAAAAAATGGCATTAAGAAGGGGTATCTGATGAACCTTATAAGTATAGAAAATATAACTAAAAGCTACAGTGAAAAAGTACTGCTTGATGAAATAAGCCTCGGAATAAATGATGGGGACAAAATAGGCATTGTGGGAGTAAATGGAGTAGGAAAAAGCACCCTTCTCAAAATAATTGCAGGAATTGAAAAGCCAGACGCAGGAAGGATCATTAAAGGAAATTCTGTTTCTGTTGAATATTTGCCGCAGACTCCTTATTTTGATCCTGAGGCTACAGTGCTGGAGCAGGTTTTTAAAGGTGATTCTCATGCAATGAAGTTGGTGAGGGAATACGAGATAGCTTTGGAGAACCCTGAGGCTAATTGTGAGAAGCTCTTAAAGCTCAGCAGTGAAATGGACAGGATGAATGGCTGGAGTTTGGAAAGCGAGGCAAAGGGCGTATTAACCAAGCTTGGCGTTACTGATTTTCAAGAGAAAATTGCAGTTTTATCCGGGGGTCAGAAAAAGAGGGTCGCCTTGGCAGCGGCTTTGATAAACCCTTCAGAGCTGCTTATATTGGATGAGCCTACAAATCACCTTGACAACAGGACAATAGACTGGCTGGAGGAGTACCTGGGCAAAAGGAAGGGAGCCCTTCTGATGATTACCCATGACAGGTACTTCCTGGATAGAATAGTGAATGTAATTGCTGAGTTGGATAAGGGCAAGCTCCATCTATACAAGGGCAACTACAATAACTTTATAGGGAAGAAAATAGATAGGGAAGAGCGTGAAGTCGCCAGTGAGCGTAAAAGACAGACTCTATTCAAGAAAGAGCTGGCATGGATAAGCAGGGGTGCCAAAGCCCGTACTACAAAACAGAAATCAAGAATAGAGAGGTTCGAGAATTTAAGCGAGCAAGCCGTTGATTTGTCGGAGGAAAAGCTGGAAATATCCGTGGGCAGCAGCAGGCTGGGCAGAAAGATAATTGAGCTGTCGCATATATGTAAAAGCTTCGGTGAAAATAAAGTGATTGAGGACTTCAGCTACATAGTACTGCGCAATGACAGGGTAGGCATCATCGGAGCTAACGGGAGCGGTAAAACCACTTTGATGAATATCATAGCCGGAATAGCAAAACTGGATTCCGGAATCATAGAAGTTGGCGAGACTGTCAAAATCGGTTTATTCTCACAGGATTTTTATCATATGGACGATAGCAAGAGAGTTATTGAGTATATTAAGGAGGGAGCGGAGTATCTGGAGACAGCAGAAGGAGAAAAGATAACCGCATCCCAAATGCTTGAGAGGTTCTTGTTTCCGTCTGCCGCACAGTGGACACCTTTATCGAAGCTTTCCGGCGGGGAGAAAAGAAGGCTTCACCTGCTTAGAGTACTTATGGAAGCACCCAATGTATTGCTGCTGGATGAGCCCACCAATGACCTTGATATAGAAACGCTGACCATATTAGAGGATTATATTGAGAGCTTTCCAGGGGCAGTTATAGCTGTATCTCATGACCGATACTTCCTTGATAAGACAGCAGATAAGATATTTGTCTTTGAAGGCAGGGGCAGGATAATGAAGTATACCGGCAACTACACAGATGTCAAAGAAAGCGGTGCTTTAGAAGAGATAAGCGACAGCATAGGACAGAGGATGAAGGAAAAGGATAAAGAGGCAGGCACAAGGAATGAGGCTGTAAGAGATAGGGAAAGGCCGGCGAAATTCTCCTACAAGGAACAAAAGGAATATGCGGAAATCGATGATGTCATTGCTCTTTTGGAGCAGAACCTCCAGGAGGTAGAAGGCAGACTAAGTGCTACATCCAGCGACTATGTGCTGCTCCAGCAGCTTATGGATGAAAAGGCAGTAATGGAGAGCCAATTGGAGGAAAAGATGGAGAGATGGGTTTACCTTAATGATTTAGCTGAAAGAATAGCAAAGAATAAATGAAAAAGCCGGCTTATTCAGCCGGCAAAATTATTTTACACCAAGCTATACAAGCGGGGCGTCTATAAGTGTGGCAAACTGGAAGTCATGGTCGTGACCGTCGTCAAACGTAGTCGTACCGGTGGCGAAGTGTACATGCTTTCCACCACCGACTAGAATTTGGAGGCCGGTTGTTCCTCCTACCCCGTGAAGATGGTCGAAGAAGTCTGTATCGGTCATAAAGGTGTGTACATGTCCACCTGGTACAAATATCACTTCGCTGGTGACTCCTGCAAATCTGTGGTTATGGATTTCCTCACCGTTTTCTGAAGCAAGTTTTGTGCTTCCCAGGAATTCATGATTATGGGTCTGGGCTTCCTCGGTATATTCGCATTTTTCTTCGTGTCTTTTCTTTGGCATTGTATCTTTTTCATGTTTAGAGTCGTAAGTTACCATTGGCATTCTTTTTCCCTCCTTTCGCTATAATTTCTGAGTATTTTGGTTTGTCCCACTACACAATATGCAACGGCATGAGGGGTGTTACTGTTTATATAAAAAAGAAGAATAGAGATAAATAAGGAGAGGCGTAAGCCTCTCCTTTGATTTTCAGTCTTTATAATTTGTAAGTGCAGTGCTTGTTGTATTAATTGCATTATCCACTGCATTTAAGCTGTTTTGAATCTGTTGCTTGTTTTCAGGTTTTTCAGCAGAATTAAGGGCTTGAGTTAATGTATTTTTAACAGTGCTAAGTTGGCTGGAAACATCCTGAACTTGTTGTTTTGCATTTTTTCCTGGCATATAATCGTACCTCCATAAAATCTTTATTTGACTTACAGTATTATTATCTTTACTTTGCAGAAAAAAATGCTTGTATTAATTGGATAAGAAGATGGCTTTATCATTTATATCCAAGTATAACCAAAATTATTGAAGTGATTTCTATTTGGCCGGGCATTACGGGTGTAGCTGGCGCGGACAGCTTTGCCAGAGAGGTATCATAAGTAGGTGCTCCTACACTCTTTTCTATTATTCTGCAGGGAACCCTATCAATTTCAATATCCAGGGCGGCAGCAATTTCTGATCCTTTATGAAGTGCATTCTCAATTGCCAGATTCAAAGCCATATCATAATAATGGGCTTGATCCGACAGAATAAAGCTTATATTGTCAATACGGTTGGCCCCTGAAAAGGTGGCTTTGTCTATAACCTCTCCTGCTCGGGCAATATCTTTTATAGTCACAGTTAGAAGGTTAGAAACACGATATCCCCTGAAGGTTTGCTTTCCGTCAATGAAATCGTATAAAGGATCAATAGAAAAGGCTCCTGTGCTTATTTGTTTTTTTTCAACGCCCATATTAGTGAGCATGTTTATAACTGCAGTTGATTTCACTGCATTTTCCCTTCGTGCTGCTTCCAGACTGAGGTTTTCCGTCACAACGCCCAGGTTGATGATGGCTGTATCTGGAATAGCTTTTACCGTGCCCACTCCGTTAACCTTTAAATAACCTTTTTTTGGTGCATACAAACTTGGGTTGTAATAATTATAATACATCAAAAACTCACTCTCCTTACTCAATGATTGCTTATTATATTTATGCGAACATGTGGGTATTATGATTGCAAAAACTACTTTGATACTGTGATTTTCGTCTATGGATATTGCCATAAGTTGTCACATTGCCGGATAAATGCTAAAATAATCATAATGCATAGGATAAATAACCTGGAGGGATTTGTATGAAGCTGATTTCATGGAATGTAAACGGTCTTAGAGCTTGTGCACAAAAGGGGTTTTTGGAATACTTCAAAGAAGTGGATGCTGATATTTTCTGCATTCAAGAGAGCAAGCTGCAAGAGGGACAGATAGATTTGAAGCTGGAAGGTTATCATAAGTACTGGAATTATGCGGAGAAAAAAGGCTATTCCGGGGTCGCAGTGTTCAGCAGAATTGAGCCGATAAGCTGCACCTATGGAATAAACAAGGAAGAGCATGACAAGGAAGGAAGAGTCATTACTCTGGAGTTTGAAGACTTTTATTTCGTTGTTGTATATACTCCCAACTCTAAACAGGAGCTGGAAAGGCTGGAATATAGGATGCAGTGGGAGGATGAGTTCAGAAGCCATCTCAAGGCTTTGGACAAATTGAAGCCTGTTGTGGTTTGCGGGGACGTGAATGTAGCACATAAGGAAATAGATTTGAAGAACCCCAACAGCAACAGGAGAAATGCAGGGTTTACCGACGAGGAAAGGAACAAGTTCACCGAACTGCTGGAAGCAGGATTTATAGATACTTATCGCTATTTCAATCCTGACAAGCAAGGCGCTTATACATGGTGGTCCTATCGCTTCAATTCAAGAGCCAACAACACAGGGTGGCGCATAGATTATTTCTGCATCTCTGAAAGGCTGGCTGACAGGCTGGTCAGCGCAGACATCCATCCACAGGTGCAGGGGTCGGATCACTGCCCGATAGAGTTGGTTATGAAATAGTAGAAATGGGAAAAATAATACCAAACTTATCACATTTTGTATAGCAAGGGGATAAATATGATAGATACATTTGATAAACTGGGATTGGATCCCCGTCTGGTGGAGGGCTTGAAAAAACAGGGAATTACAGAGCCCACAGGGATACAGGCGGATTCTATACAATTAGCCTTGGAGAACAAGGATATCATTGGTCAGTCACCGACAGGAAGCGGAAAGACACTGGCGTTCCTGCTGCCTATTTTTCAAAGGATAGACACAGGAAAAAGGGAGATGCAAGCATTAATACTAGCACCAACCCATGAGCTGGTCATGCAGATTGAGAAAGAAATAAGACTCCTCTCTGAGAGCTCTGGAGTTGCTGTCACTTCGGCAGCAATAATAGGAGAGGTGAACATCACCAGACAGATAGAAAAGCTCAGGGAAAAGCCCAACATAATTGTAGGTTCTGCAGGCAGAGTGCTGGAGCTTATAAAAAGGAGAAAAATAAACGCACAGACAATAAGGACCATAGTTATTGATGAGGGTGACCGAATGCTTGATGAGCATAACCTGGGCACCGTCAAGGATGTGATAAAAACAACCTTAAGGGATAGGCAGCTGATGCTCTTTTCAGCCACAATAACTGAAAAGACCTTGAATACTGCCATGGGGTTAATGAAGGACCCCCAAGTAGTCCGCGTAGAGGATGAAGGGGAAATAAGCCCTAATATCGAGCATATATATCTGGTAGCAGATCAAAGGGATAAGATTGAGGTGCTGCGAAAGCTTGTAGCTTCAGTAAAGCCTGAAAGGGCCATAGTATTCATCAATAATAGCGAGGAGCTGCGATTAGCTACTGCTAAGCTGCAGTATCATCATCTGAGCGCTTACGATATATCAGGAAATGCTTCCAAAGAAGAGCGGAAGAAGGCTCTGGAAGGCTTCAGGAAAGGCGATATAAAGCTTCTGGTTGCTTCAGATTTGGCAGCCAGGGGGCTGGATATCAAGGGAGTTACACATATATTCAATCTGGACCTGCCTGGGGATCCCAAAGGCTACCTGCACAGAGCGGGAAGAACGGGGAGAATGGGAGAGCCCGGAACGTCAGTGTTCATTGTCACAGAAAAGGAAGTTCCCTTTGTGAGAAGATGCGAGAGGGATTTTAAAATAAAAATTGAGGAGAAGATAATCTCCAGAGGAGAAATATTGGACCCTCAAAAATAAGAAGACAAAACAAAAAGGCAGCTGACATTAAGTCGACTGCCTTTTTATAATCATATTTCCTATTTGTACATTTCTTCTATCTGCTTCTGCAAATCTTCATTATCCAAATACTCATCATAGTTCATCTGTCTGTCAACAAGCCCGTTAGGAGTAATCTCTATTATCCTGTTGGCAATGGTCTGTATGAACTGATGGTCATGAGATACAAATAGTATCGTACCAGGGAAGCTTGTGAGTCCTTCATTGACTGCTGTAATGGACTCAAGATCCAAATGGTTGGTCGGCTCATCAAGGAGCAGGACATTTGCGCCGCTTAGCATCATTCTTGAAAGCATGCAGCGGACCTTCTCACCACCGGAGAGTACTTTAGCACTCTTAAGTGCTTCTTCTCCAGAGAAGAGCATTCTTCCAAGGAAGCCTCTGATAAAGGTTTCTGTTTTCTGTTCTGCATTATCTTCAGAATATTGTCTTAACCAATCCACAAGATTGAGATCTACATTAGTGAAGAATTCGGAGTTGTCCTTGGGGAAGTAGGACTGCGAAGTAGTGATTCCCCATTTGAATTCTCCACTGTCAGCTTCCAGCTCACCCATTAGTATCTTGAATAGTGTTGTCTTTGCTATACCGTCAGATCCAACGAAAGCAACCTTATCACCCTTATTGATTCTAAAGCTGACATTACTAAAGATGTTTTTGCCGTCTACTGTTTTACTCAAATTTTCTATAGTTAAAAGCTCATTACCAGCCTCTCTGTCCGGCTTGAAGCCGACAAAGGGATATTTTCTGGAAGAGGGTTGTATATCCTCAAGGGTAAGCTTTTCCAGCTGCTTCTTACGGGAGGTCGCCTGCTTTGACTTTGAGGCATTGGCGCTGAATCGCATGATAAACTCCTGTAAGTCTTTCATCTTTTCTTCTGTCTTCTTGTTCTTGTCTTTGGACATCTGCAGCATCAACTGGCTGGATTGGTACCAGAAGTCGTAGTTGCCCACATAAACCTTTATCTTGCCATAGTCTATATCTGCCATGTGTGTACACACTTTATTGAGGAAGTGTCTGTCATGGGATACTACTATAACAGTATTTTCAAAATCCAAAAGGAAGTTTTCAAGCCATCTTATAGATTTGATATCCAAATGGTTTGTCGGCTCATCCAGAAGCAGAATATGAGGATGACCAAATAAAGCTTGTGCAAGAAGTATCTTAACTTTATCGGAGCCATTCAGCTCCTTCATCTTCCTGGTGTGGGACTCTTCCATGATACCTAAGCCTGTAAGAAGTGTTGCAGCTTCAGACTCTGCTTCCCAACCATTCAGATCTGCAAACTCGCCTTCAAGCTCTGAAGCTCTCATTCCATCCTCGTCAGAGAAGTCTTCCTTTGCATAGAGATCTTCCTTCTCTTTCATTATTGCATAAAGTCTGCTGTGACCCATTATTACAGTTTCCAGCACTGCGAATTCATCGAATTCAAAGTGGTCCTGCTTAAGAACTGCAAGTCTCTCTCCAGGAGTAATGGATACATCACCTGTGTTTGGCTCAATGTCTCCGGAGAGAATTTTTAGAAACGTGGATTTTCCTGCGCCATTAGCGCCTATGAGACCATAACAGTTGCCTGGAGTGAACTTTATGTTAACATCATCAAATAATTTTCTTCCGCCATATCGTAGGCTTACATTGTTTGTACTGATCAAAACTAATACCATCCTTTAACTAGTTAAATTTTTAAACACCAAGTGCTTTTTAACACAACAAATTTCTTGTTGTTCAAGTGTTAAAAATGCACTTCCTATATTTGGTGCCGCGCCTGCTTTAGAAGTGATATACTTTACGAGGCACCAAGCAATTATATCACAAATAGCTCCAGACAACCACATTATAATGAAGATAGACTGTATTATATTGAAAAACCCTTGTAGTAGCTAATAAAATATATTACAATAAGCCTATAATACTCAAACGGAGAAATATAATGGTAAATATCAATGCTGGAATAATTGAATATCTGGCTAATGCACACGCTATTACAGGAGATTTTGGAGCACAAGGGAGAAGTGTATCCAAAATTGAATATTATGTAAACTGAAAAACCAAACTTTACTAATAAAATTTGATAGCTTTAATCCCTAAGTAAGGTTTTACTTAGGGATTTTTTGCGTTTAAGGAGAATAGAATCATGGATTATAAAATTCAATTAAAGAAAAATATAAACAAAAATTATATATATACATTACTTCAAAATATTGACCTGACCAGGGGGATCTGGATGATATACCTTGCCAGCAAAGGCATGAGCCTTACCCAATTGGGGCTGCTGGAGACGATATTCCATATAACCTCGTTTTTTATGGAGGTTCCTACCGGAGCTGTAGCGGACATATTCGGCAGGAAGATAAGCAGAATATGTGGACGGGTGCTTTCACTCGTCAGCGTCATAATACTGCTTACAGCGGATAACTTCCTCTGGTTTGCAATATCCTTTGTTTTCACAGCCTTATCTTATAACCTGGAGTCAGGTGCCGGGGATGCTCTTTTATATGATTCCCTAAAGGAAATAGGGGAAGAAGACAAGTACATGAAAATATCCGGCAATAAGGAAGTCTTCTATCAGGTTGCCGGTATTGTATCCTTCCTGCTGGGGGGTTACATGGCTACAAAGAGCTATGGCATAGCCTTTACACTAACAATTATTATAGGCGCCATCGCTCTGCTGCAGTCCTTTAGCTTTAAGGAGCCATCCATTGCTAGGAAGCATGAGGCAGAACAGAAGGGAAACATATTTGTAAATCAGCTCAAGCAGAGCATAAGCGTTGTCAGGGAAAATCCGAGGATAGGGTCTCTAATAGTATTCACAGAGATAATACTTACCTTTTGTACCTGCATATTCTTTTATTTGCAGAATTTCATGAAGGGTAATGGCTATAATGAGGCAGCAATAGGTGTTATCTACGCAGCCGCATATCTGGTCTCGGCTTTGACGGCGCCTCAGGTGCATAAAATTGAAAAAGTAATAAAAGAACAAGGCATCCTGCTGATTGTACCCTTTGTCACGGTAGCATGCTTATGGGGCATAGCACTTAGTGCATATCATTTTGTATTCTTTATAGTTCTTATGATTACAGAAGAGATCGTGTATGTTGCTATGAGTGACTATATAAACAAGATGATACCCAGTGAGAATCGTGCCACGATACTTTCCTTTGCCAGTATGGTGTTCAGCTTCTTTATGATAACAGTTTTTCCTTTTGTGGGGATGCTTGGAGACAGGTATTCGCTGGCTTTTGCGATAAAGTGTCTTGGAGGCCTGGGCATTGTGTTTGTACTGATTAACAGCTTTTTTCTGCTTGCACTAGGTTCGAGAAAGAGGGCATAGGTGGTTTGCACGAAATACGCTCTTTTTAAATTATTTGGATTCTTTGCTAAAAATTGATTTAGATATAGTTAGGCATTGTGTAAATAATAAAAGGGTGTGACGAAAGCCAAGGAGAGGAACTTATGTGTAAAGAAGCTAAGATTTTGTTGGTTATAAGTGCTTTATTTACTTTTGCCATGGGACTATCAAATATATTCGTGAATGTATTCTTTTGGAAACAAACGAATGAGTATGTGGTGATTGCAATATATCATCTGACCCATTATATTGCTACGCCCATAACTTTTGTTCTTGCGGGAATATTGGCAAAAAGGAAAAATGGGATATGGTCCCTGAGGATTGGGCTTCTGACTTATGTGTTGTTCTTCATGTTGATACTATTCTGGGGCAGCAAAGGTACGTACTATATATACTTACTGGGGATCATCTACGGTATGGCAACAGGGTTCTACTGGCTTGCCTTCAATACCCTCAGCTTTGACTTCACCCATATGAACAACAGAGATACCTTCAATGGCTTCAATGGATGCAGTGCCGGAATAGCTGCCGCAATTTCACCTATGATTTCTGCTTATATAATAAGCATTTTCAAAGGGACAAAGGGCTACAATATGGTTTTTACCATGACACTGACCACATTTGTGGTTCTTACTCTGGTAAGTTTGCTGCTAAGATGCAAGAGTTACGGGCACAGGTTGGATTTTAAAAAGGCCTTCTCACGCAATTGCGAAGAATGGAGCATTGTAAGAACATCCACCACCCTTTGGGGATTCAGAGATGTGATCATAGTCTTTCTGGTGAACATACTGACTATTGAGGCAACCAAAAGTGAGCTCTCCTTAGGAAAACTCACCCTAATCAGCTCATTGATATCCTCTGCATCATATGTCCTTGTACAGAGGGTGATAAAGCCTCCTCATAGAAGGCTGTCAATTCTAATAGGTGTATTCGGCTCATCCATAGCAGTATTGGCCTTAGCAATCAATGTGGCATATGGAACACTGGTTTTTTATATAATGATGGATGCCTTTCTTCTCCCGTTCTTTTTAATACAGCTTAACTCTGCGACATTTAATGTAATAGACCGGAACCATGAAGAAGGTATGAGGATAGAATATATGATTAACAAGGATCTGGTGCTGAATGCCGGAAGGGCTATAAGCGCATTGATATTGATTGCACTTTTATCTTTGTTCAAAGCCTCCTCATCATTAAGACTCTACTTGCTATTCCTAGGCTTGGTGCCCATTGTCTCGGGGTATTCACTTGGGAGGCTGAGGGGAGTATTTGAGGGTAAGGATTCTAAAATATCTCCCGTTCATAAGAGGATTATAAGGTGATAGTAGCGTATAGATATTGTATCTATACGCGATTTTTTTGTTGGCAGGTGGTGATAAATTGAAGCTTGACAGGTTGGTTTCTATTCTGGTGCTGCTGCTTCGGAAAGAAAGGATACAAGCCAAAGAGCTAGCAGATACGTTTGGTGTTTCTGTCAGAACAATACTTAGGGATGTAGAGGCTATAAATCTTGCGGGCATACCTATTGTGACGTATCAGGGGGCAAATGGGGGAATAGGTATTGCTGATGGTTATCGCTTGGACAGAAGTGTACTAACAGAGGATGATATGTCTACCCTTATATCCACATTGAGCGGCATTGCCGGAACAATACCCGACAGCAGGCAAGGTGTCCTCATGGAGAAGCTCAAGAATATAATGTCCTCATCGCAGCTGGAGAATCTCGACTCAAAGGTAAAACAGCTTGTAATAGACTTATCCCCATGGGGAGCTAATGAGCTTTTGAAGGAAAGCGTTGCAAGCATTAGAAAGGCAATAGAAAATCATAAGGAAATAGAATTTACATATATAGATTCCGAAGGCAAGAGGACAAGCCGCAGGGTTGAACCTTATTCTCTGGTGCTAAAGGGGCAGAAGTGGTATTTATATGCTTGGTGTCATGCTCGGCAGGACTTCAGACTCTTTAAGCTGTCCAGGATGAGGGAGCTTACTGCATCGGAAGTTTGCTATGAACCGAAGAAGGTGTCCATGGGGCAGCTTACTTATGAGGATCAGTGGAAAACTCCTGAAAATATGATTTCCCTCGAGCTAATATTTGAAAAAGAGATGGAAAGCGTTGTTACAGAATGGTTCGGTGTAGAATTGGAGAAGCTGGAGGACGGAAGGCTTCTGGCGAAAGCAGTGCTTCCGGAAAACAACTGGCTCTATGGTTTTATCTTGAGCTTCGGAATGGGTGTGGAGGTAATTAATCCCCCTCATATTCGAAAAATGCTTGCAGACATTTCAAAAGGAATATATGAAAAATATTCTCTAGGAACATGACATACAGATGTCATATATGCAGTGTTATAATCAAGAGAAAAGCCAAAGGAGGCTATAATAATGGATTATAAAATAGAATTGAAAGAGCAGGGAGTACAGCCTGTACTATCTATCAGAAAGACCACTGCAGTGGGGAATCTTCCTCAAGAACTTGGCAAAGCCTATGGGAGCATAATACAGTATCTTAATGAAATTGGTGAACAACCAACAGATGCAGCGTTTACTGCCTATTACAACATGGACATGGAGCATCTTGATGTGGAGATGGGCTTCCCGGTTTCTAAAATGCTTGCAGGGAGAGGCGTAATTGAAGCAAAAGAGATTCCAGCCGGCAAGTATGCAGCATGCATGTACAAAGGGCCTTATGCAGAGATGGTGCCGGCATATGATGCCATGAACAAATGGATAGGTGAAAACGGACTTGCAGCAACAGGTGTATCCTACGAGTTCTATTACAATTCACCCATGGATGTACCAGAAAACGAGCTGTTGACTAAGATAATGTTCCCGGTCAAATAGAGAAAAACCAGATAGGAGGTACATTTATGAAGTATGAATGGAAAAAGCAAGCCAAGGAATTGTATCTGCCGAAGAATCAGCCGGAGATGGTGATGGTGCCTCCTACGAAGTTTTTCATGCTTGATGGAAAAGGCAATCCGAACAGCGAGGAATTTTCTGAGGCAGTTGGAGTATTGTACTCACTTGCATATGCAGTGAAAATGATGCCTAAGAAGGGTGTGACCCCGGAAGGATATTTTGAATACACGGTATTCCCCTTGGAGGGAGTCTGGGACTTGGCTCCAGAGGCGCGAGGATTGGAAGTATTGGACAAGGACAGCTTGATATATACTATTATGATAAGACAACCGGATTTTGTAACTGAAGAGGTGGCGCAGGCCGCCTTGGAAAATACATTAAAGAAGACAAAGCATCCGATGCTTTCAAAGGCCAGGTTTGGAAGTACTGAAGATGGGATGTGTGTGCAAATGATGCACTTAGGCTCATATGACAATGAGCCGGGTTCCTTTGTCAAGATGGAGGAGTTTTGCAAGGCCAACAATCTGAAGAGGGTATCCAAGGTTCATAGGGAAATCTATATCTCTGATGCACGAAAAACCCCAACTGAAAAATTGCAGACGGTTCTCCGCTTTAAAGTGGAGGAAGCATAGAATACAACTATTGGAGGAATGATTTGATGATTGTCAATGAGACTTTAAAAATCATTAAGCAGCGCAGGAGTATCAGAAGTTTTAAAGAGAAACAGATCAAGAAGGAAGAATTACAGGCGGTACTGGAAGCTGGACTTTATGCTCCTAATGCTGGGGACCAGGCGTGGCATTTTACAGTAATTCAAAACAAGGAGCTGATGGGCAGACTAAATCTTGCAGCTAAAGAAGCCGCTAAGCAACTGGATATTGAAGGTTTAAGTGAAATAGCGAATAATGAGTCATACAATTGTTTCTATGGTGCACCGACACTTATCCTAGTTTCTGGCAAAGAACAGGCCATACCTCTCGAAGCGGATTGCGCTGCTGCTACTCAGAATCTGTTGCTCGCCGCAGAGTCCATCGGGCTGGGGTCGTGCTGGATTTACTTTGTCATGTTTGCTTTTAACTCACCACAAGGTCCTGAATTGCGAAAAGAACTGAAAATACCCAAGGGCTACAAGCCTTACTATTCGGCTGTGCTTGGGTATAAGGAAGATGCAGTTGCCAACGCACCTGACAGGAAGCCTAACCTCATTACATACATCAGATAATTTTAAATGAAGGAGGGGGTTGTATGGATAAAAAAGACCTTATACTGGACGGAAGCCATATGCCTACCTATAATGAAATTGATGAATATATGAATCTGCCTGCGCAGGAGCTGTGGAGGCAGATTAACCATTTTATTCAGCAGAGATATAACGTTTCACCCAAGATAATGCACAGCACGTGCACAGCAAAGCCCGGATGGAACGTGAAGTACCAGAAATCCGGCAAGTCGCTTTGTACTCTGTATCCTGATAAGGACAGCTTTGTAGCATTGGTTGTCATTACCTTGAATCTGCTGCCCGTAATTGAGGCTTTATCTGAGGAATTTACGGCAGAAGCCCTTCAGAAAGTTAGAACTGCAAAGCCCTTTAACGGGACTTTATGGTTGATGCTTCAAGTGAAAAGTGATTTGCAACTCAACGATGTTAAGCAGCTGCTGCTATTGAAGCATGAAACGAAAAGGAGATAGAGACATGGATTATAGGATAGTAGAGAGAAACGAATATGAGGTAGTAGGCAAAGTTATAAAGGTTTCTTGCAAGGATGGAGAGAACCTCAGACGCATTCCTGAATTCTGGGGGGAATGCTACGAGGATGGCACAGTCGAAAAACTGTGTGTCGCTTCTGGGGGCAAAGATTTGCTGGGTATATGTATGGATATGGAGTTTGAAAAGGAACAGTTTACCTATATGATTGCTGTAGAGGGTAATGATATCACAAAGGACAGCAATCTAGCAGTGAGAACAATACCAGCTGCAACCTGGGCTGTATTTACCTCTGTCGGACCGCTGCCCGGAGCTATACAAAAGGTAATAGAAAAAATATATCAGGAATGGCTGCCGGCAACAGGCTACGAGCATGCGGAAGCGCCCGAACTTGAGGTCTATCCTCTGGGAGATACTACGGCTGAAGATTACCGCTGTGAAGTATGGGTACCGGTCGTTAAGAAATAAGTCCAAGTTAAGTATATTTACATTTAATAAATAATGCGTCTAAAGCAACGGGGAAACGGGTACCACTGAACACACGGATGTTCCACGGATTCCTACGGAATAACACTGTTAATTTTATATAATATATTGCAACAATAGAGAATTTTGATGGTTACTTCATTATCGATTATCATTAATGTCTCAGAATATTTTTTCCGCCGTGTATTCAGTGGGTTTCAGTGTTTTTCCGAAGGAAATCAGTGGTTCCAGTACTCCCCGTTCCTTTATGTCGCAGTTTTCTATTTTCCTTCAAGCATCTCAGCTGCATTATAGGAGCTTCTTACAAGAGGAGCTGAAGCAACAAAGGAAAAGCCCAGACTCAGAGCCTTTTCCTTATACATTTTGAAAACATCCGGTGATATATACTCTACGACCGGATAGTGCTTTGCACTTGGAGCCAGATATTGTCCGACGGTCAGGAAATCGCAGCCTGCCAAGCGCAGGTCCTTAAATACCTCAATGACTTCTTCTTCCTTCTCCCCAAGGCCTACCATGATTCCTGATTTGGTCAACACACTGCTGTCTATTGACTTTACCCTCTTTAAAAGCTCCAGAGAGCGCTCATATAGGGCTGAGGGACGTACTTCCGAATATAATCTCGGCACTGTTTCAACATTATGGTTCAATATTTCCGGTTTTGCTTTTACAACTGTCTCCAATGCTTCAAAGCTCCCCCGTAAATCAGGAATCAGCACCTCTACAACCATATCACTTTTTAGTGCCTTTATTGCCTTAATCACTTTGGAAAAGTGCTTTGCTCCCCCATCGGGCAAATCATCCCTCGTCACAGAAGTTATAACAACATGCTTTAGCCCAAGCTCAAGGGCAGCTTTAGCAACATTCTGCGGCTCATCCGGGTCAACAACTTGTGGTTCTGCATGAGTAACATTGCAGAAGCGGCAGTTTCTGGTGCATTGGCTGCCCAGTATCATAAAGGTTGCAGTCTTTTTGCTGAAGCATTCCATTCTGTTCGGGCAATTTGCCTCTTCACATACTGTGTTTAAGGAGAAGCGTTGAAGAATCTCTTTTACATAATCCAAGCTGCGTCCTTTGTTCAAATCTATTCTAAGCCATTCAGGCTTTCTTTTCATTTCCACAGAATTCACCCCCTAGTTTTAATGTATTAAAACATTCCTTAATATTACCCAGTCGTGGGTTGAAGCCGCATCGCTGACAGGCAAAGCCTTGCCTGGAAGGGCAATGTATAATTAAAGGGATAGCTCTTCGAAGCTATCATAATCAAAAGTCTTATAAAAGTAATCAAGTACCATTTTATTAGCAGTATCAAAGTCTATATCGTTCCCTGTAATACGCTGCAGGGAGGTAACGCCTTTTCCGGATATTCCGCAAGGTACAATAAGCTTGAAATGCTCCAGATTTGTGTTCACATTAAAAGCAAAGCCGTGCATAGTGACACCACGCTTCACTGCCAAGCCAATAGCAGTAATCTTGTTGCTTCCTACCCATACTCCGGGGAACTCAGGGTTTATTCCACTATCGATGTGATAGTTTTCTTTGAGCAGTTTAATAAAGGTATTCTCAAGTCTTTCTACAAATTCTCTGATGCCGATGCCTTTATCTCTCAATCCGACTATAGGATATCCTACAATCTGGCCAGGGCCATGGTAGGTTACATCTCCGCCCCGCTCAATATTATATACTCCGATTCCATTATCTTTAAGATATTTCTCAGGCACAACTACGTTAGACTCTATTGCGTTCCTTCCCAGTGTTATGACAGGGGGGTGTTCAACCAGGATTAGGGTGTCCCCAATCTCACATTTTTGCCTTTTTTCCAGGATGTCATGCTGCACATCCCAGGCTTCTTTATAATCGCATCTTCCTAAATGCAATACATTTAACTTCATTACCCCCAACTCCTTTATAGCCGTATATGTCATTGCGAGCTGCCATATGGCAGCTCGCAATGACTTTAACTTAGCTTATTAACTGATAACGGAAAATCAATATCGCTTCATTGTCCTTTTCTTTAACGTCGCCCTTAAGCAGGGTTGCCACCCTGTTGTCGTCAAGGGTTATATTGGAGCCTGCTGCGCTCTCCATATATTTTTTAACCTCGGCAGCTTGGCTTGGATCTACCATCTCTTTCACGCCCCAGGCATGTGCAAGCACGCTTGCAGCGTCTCAGGTATCACAGAGTTTTGCTATTCTTTCTATTACAGATGCTTCGATACTGTCTTTCAGAGCTTTTTCGATATTTCCATCATGTGCAAATAGCATTCCCGTACCTCCTTCATATCGTTCTGCAATTATTGCAACGTCTATTGTTTATTGCCGTCCCATTTTATTATAAGATTTCTTGCTGCTTTAACTTCATCAACTCTTCTTACCATTGTATCGTGGGGAGCCGTTTTTAATATTTCCGGATTCACTTTGGCTTCTTCGGCAATTTTAATCATTATGTCGATGAAGGTATCAAGAGTTTCCAGACTTTCAGTCTCTGTCGGCTCTATCATGATAGCATCATGTACTATGAGCGGGAAGTAAATTGTCGGAGGATGATAGCCATAGTCGAGAAGACGTTTAGCAACATCCAGTGTAGAAAGATGATTTTCGTTTTCCAGAAGTCCGCCCAAAACAAATTCATGCTTGCATATCTGTTTTATTGCCACATCGTAATGGTTCTTCAGCCTGCTCATTATATAGTTTGCATTGAGTACTGCCTTCTGGCTTACTTCCTTCAAGCCTTCTCCGCCCATAGAGAGTATGTAGGCATAGGCTTTTACTGCCACTCCGAAATTACCATAGAAGTTTTTGACCTTGCCTATGGAATAAGGTTTGTCATAGTCAAGTACATAGGAGTCACCCTTTTTCTCTACAACAGGGACAGGGAGGAATTTAACGAGATTACTTTTGACTCCTACCGGTCCGCTTCCTGGCCCGCCTCCGCCATGAGGAGTAGAGAAGGTCTTATGCAAATTGAGGTGAATTACATCAAAGCCCATATCTCCGGGCCTTGCTATTCCCATGATTGCATTTGCATTTGCTCCGTCATAATAAAGCAGTCCTCCTGCTTCATGAACCAGGTCAGCTATTTGCTTTATGTTTTGCTCGAAAAGACCAAGGGTGCTCGGATTTGTCAGCATTAAGCCGGCAATCTCATCACTTAGTACGGCCTTGAGTTTTTCAAGGTCAACAGCTCCGTTTTCATTAGATTCTATTTCCACAATTTCAAAACCGGCAACAGCTGCACTTGCTGGATTTGTTCCGTGGGCGGAGTCAGGAACTATTATCTTGTTTCTTTTGCTGTCTCCGCGACTGTCGTGGTATGCCTTGATAATCATCAATCCTGTCAGTTCTCCATGAGCTCCGGCCGCAGGTTGAAGGCTGACCCTTTCCATCCCGCTTATCTCAGAAAGCATATTATCAAGATTATACATAAGTTCAAGTGCTCCCTGAACAGTTTCCACAGGCTGGAGAGGATGAATATTGCTGAATCCATCAAAGGCTGCTATATCCTCGTTTATTTTGGGGTTATACTTCATTGTACAGGAACCCAGAGGGTAGAAGCCTGTATCAACGCCATAATTCTTATTGGAGAGGTTTGTAAAGTGCCTTACCACATCTACTTCGCTAACCTCTGGCAGGTCAACTTCCTTTTCTCTTAAGAATGAAGCAGGAATTATGCTGTCCAGTCCAGCTTCCGGAACATCGCAAGGTGGTAGGCTATAGGCTTTTCTTCCTTCTTTTGAAAGCTCAAAAATCAGCTTATTGTAATTCTTCATCTTACTACCTCCATTGCCTGGGCTAGCTTGTCAATCTGTTCTTTTGTCCTCTTTTCAGTAACACATAGAAGTAATCCGTTCTTTAGTTCAGGATATTCCTTATCCAGCTCAAAGCCTCCAAGGATGTTCTGGTTCAGTAGCTCATTATTAACCTTGCTGCCGGAAGCTTCGCCAACTACCGCGAATTCCTTGAAGAAAGGCTTATTAAACATCGGCTTGAATTTCCCGTTTTTCGTAAGCTGCTTCATTGCGTAGTGCGCTTTCTTTGCGCTTTGCTCTGCTACCTCCTTAATGCCTTCCTTGCCTAAGGTAGTCATATAAATTGTAGCCATAAGAGCATTAAGTCCTTGATTGGAGCAGATGTTCGAGGTTGCCTTGTACCTGCGGATATGCTGCTCTCTAGCCTGCAGCGTCAGTACGAAAGCTCTTTTGCCATCAACATCTTCAGATTGGCCTACAATTCTTCCAGGCATCTTTCTCATCAGCTTGGAGGTGGTGGCGAGGAATCCCAAGTAAGGTCCTCCAAAGCTCATGGTGTTACCCAGGGACTGCCCTTCGCCAACGACTATGTCCACTCCTGACTCTGCGGGACTTTTCAGTATTCCCAGAGAGATAGGGTCTACATAATCTATTAGCACTGCTTTGTTTTCATGGGTTATCTTTTCAACTTCTGTCAAATCCTCAATTATTCCGAAGAAGTTGGGGTTCTGTACAATAACACCGGCGGTACCTGCAGCTGCAAGAGTCTTCAGCTTTTCAACATCAGTCACACCGTCTGCCATATCAACTTCAATAACATTTACATCACGGAATCTCATGTAGCTCTTCAGTACCTTTCTGACTTCCGGATGTACTGTTTTTGATACAATTATTGAACTTTGCCTTGCCTGCTCTACTGCCATCATAGCGGCTTCAACACAGGCAGTTGCTCCGTCATACATTGAGGCATTGGTGACATCCATGCCGGTCAGGCTGCAAATCATTGTCTGATACTCAAAAATGATTTGTAGGGTACCCTGGCTTATTTCCGGTTGATAGGGAGTATATGCAGTATAAAACTCTGATCTCATTGCCAGGTGTCTTACAATAGAAGGAATATAGTGGTCATATGCGCCTGCTCCAAGGAAGCAGACTAAATCGTCAGTACTTTTATTTGAAACACTGAGGCTCTTCATATGGCTGGAAAGCTCCAACTCTGAAAGAGCGCTTTGGATATTAAGCTTTCTCCCAAGACGGAGTTCCTTTGGTATATCTATGAATAAATCTTCAACTGACTTTGCTCCGATGCTATCAAGCATCAGCTTTTCATCAGATTCGGTATTTGGCATATACCTATGCATATTATGCCTCCTTACTGCAGAATTCCTTGTACTCCTGCTCGTTCATGAGGGTATTGATACTAGCTTTGTCTGTTAATTCTACTATTACAATCCAGTTTCCATATGGATCCTCATTTATAAGCTGTGGTGAATCTGATAACGCTTCATTTACCTCAAGTACTTTACCGGAAATCGGGAGGTATGAGTCAGAAGCTGCTTTTACGGATTCGATAACTCCGAAAACGTCTCCGGCATTGATTTGGTCACCTACTGCTGGTAATTCTACATAAACGATTTCACCTAAAGCGTGTTGTGCGTAATCTGTAATTCCTACATAGGCTTTTTCCCCTTCGATTCTAACCCATTCGTGATCATTTGAATAAAGCAATCCTGATTTTGTTTCCATTTTACATTCCTCCAAATTATTATTTTGTATTATAACGAGTAGGAGCGTTTATTCCACATTAATCTGTCACGCTCCGTAAACGAGTTTCAAAAAAGGCTACCTTAGTCGTTAAAATATTTAATTGATGCCTTTTTTACATTTTGTAGTTCTTACTATAGAATTTCCTGCTTATAATCTTGGCCTTCACTGCATTTTTTCTTATCTGAATTTCTAATGGGCCACCAAGCACAGCATATTCGATATCAACCATTGCCAGACCGATAGACTTCTTTACTGTGGGAGAGTTGTAACCGGTTGTCACAAAGCCAATAACCTTGCCATTGGATAATACATCATATCCATGTCTCGCTATTCCAGGGCCTTCCATCTCAAATCCAACTATCTTTCTCTTCAAGCCTTCTGATTTTTGTTTTACAAGTGCATCTTTACCTATGAAATTAGGCTTGTTGAGCTTTACAAAGTTGCCGAAGCCTGCTTCCAAAGGTGTGATTTCTGGTGAAAGCTCATTTCCATAAAGGGGCAGATTGGCTTCGAATCTGAGTGTATCCCTGCAACCAAGTCCTGTTGGCATTGCGCCCTTATTTTTACCTGCTTCAAGTATTCTATCCCATACCTGTTCAGCATCTTCATGCTTCATATAGATTTCAAAGCCGTCTTCTCCGGTGTAGCCGGTACGGGATACCAGACAGTTCCTGCCTGCTATTTTAACATTAGTTTTGAAGTAGAAGAAAGCAATTTCATTGAGGTCTGTATCAGTGAGCTCCTGCAGTATTTCCTGTGCTTTTGGTCCTTGCAGAGCAACTTCCGATACGTCTGGGGAAATGTTCTTAAGCTCAACATCATAGTTTCCTACATTGTCCTTCATCCATTGGAAGTCCTTATCAACGTTGCTGGCATTGATTACAAGCAAATAAAAATCATTAGTATGCTTATAGACCAGAAGATCGTCAACAATACCTCCGCTAGGGTAGCACATCATGCCGTAAATAACTTGGGTTTCATTCATTACTGACACATCATTGGTGACCAGATTCTGGACAAAATCTGTTGCCTGGCTTCCCCTGACTTCAACTTCACCCATATGGGATACGTCGAAAAGTCCTGCAGTGTTTCTTACAGCTTCATGTTCTGCTGTAAGGCCTTCATACTGCACCGGCAGGGCCCATCCTGCAAAATCGATGACTTTTCCACCGTATTTTCCGTGGGCATTGTAAAGGGCTGTCTTTTTTGGGTCACTCATTAGCATGCTCCTCCTTTTAATTTTGTGTAGTTCAATAATCCATGCTGCTTATATCAATTAATGTCATGGATAGTTATATATTATGCAAATAAAAAAGGGATATAATAGCATAATAATTAAACCTGCCATTATATCCCTCTGTCTATTTGCCTGAGAGCTTCTACACTCAAAATGTATTTCTCCTACGGCGCCGCTTAGCGGACTCTTCAGAGGTCCATCCAATGGCGATCCATTTGCCTGAAAGTGTCTATAAAAAGAAGGCTTGCTCTTCATATTGCTTCTTCGGCTATCCTTATAGATATCTCTCGCCATTTTCATTTGGGTCAATCTTAATTCACTTAACTTAATTATATAAATTCAGTCCGAATATTACAACAATTGATATTTCTTTAACTTACATAACTGCACTATATTATAAATAGCTTACTATGAGTTCTTATCTTTTTTTTATAGACAGCTTGGGAAAAAGCTTGTACTGTATACATAGAAGTAAAGTAATTGAAAAGAAGAAAAAGCAAGAAGGAGGAGATACAGTGATAAAGCGATTAGATACCAAGGATAGCAAAATAGCAGAACAAATAGTAGATTTGCAGAAAAGGTCATATATAATGGAGGCAGAGCTCATTGACTTTTATGATATTCCTCCCTTGAAGGATACTATAGACACAATAATTCAGTGCGATGAAGTTTTCTACGGCTATTATGAGGATGAAGTGCTGGCAGGTTTGATCTCGTATAAGCTGGAGGAAGGCTTGCTGGACATCTATAGAGTTGCAGTACACCCGGAGTATTTCAGAAAAGGCATAGCCAGACAAATGATAGAGTTCATTGAGGATATGAATAAGGGAATAGAAAGGATAATTGTCTCCACCGGATTGAAGAACCAGCCGGCTGTGAGCTTATACTTAAAGCTGGGCTTCAGGAAATTAGATGAAGCTGAAGTTGAGGAAGATATTTATATAGTTACTTTTGAAAAAGAAGGAGTAAGGCCTGGCACAAACTTGAATTTCTGGTAGGCATGCACATATAAATCAATTATAATAATGAGTGGATTGGTCTTTTAATAAAGTTGTTTTGGGGTGATATTTGTGGCAGATAAAGCAGGTAAAGTTACTATAGTCGGAGCCGGTACTATAGGTCCGACGGTAGCATATGCCCTCATGCTTAAAGAGTTGGTATCGGAAATCGTATTGGTGAACAGAGATGCGACAAAAGGTGCGGCAAAGGCCTCAGACCTATCCCACTGCGGACCCCTTGCAGGAGGTATCAAAGTAAGATATGGGGGCTTTGAGGCGACCGAGGATTCGGAAATTGTTGTTATAACTGTGGGAGCGATGGCAGACAAGAATGGAACCAGAATGGATGTGCTTAAAAATAATATAAATATATTTAAGGAAATTATTCCGGAGGTGGCAAAATACAGCCCCAAAGCGGTAATCATAATAGTGACAAATCCTCTGGATGCGATGACCTATGTGGCATATAAACTCTCTGGTTTTCCACCTGAAAGGGTTATCGGCTCTGGGACATTATTGGATACCATGCGGTTCAGACATATAATCAGCAGTAAGCTCGGAATTGATTCCTCCACCATTGAAGCAGAGGTAATAGGAGAACACGGCGATTCTATGATTCCGTTATGGAGCAGGGTAAAGGTCGGTGGCACTCCGTTGGAGGATTACCTGGATATGAAGGGACTGCTTATAAGCGCTGAAGACAAGATGGAAATTGCAAAAGAAACTGAAAGGGCAGGGTGGAACATAAGGCTTGGCAATGTGCATTCCTGTTATGGAATAGCCTTGTCTGCCGTTAAAATCATTGAATGCATTCTGGGCTTTTCAGAGGATATAGTATCTGTTTCTACGATGCTGAGGGGGGAATATGGGTTAAGTGATGTGTTTTTAAGTGTCCCTGTTCAACTAGGCAAAAGGGGAATAGAAAAGGTGAATATTTTGGATTTGTCTGAAGATGAGAAAGAGCTACTGGTTAAATCTGCTAAGATATTGACAAGCTATATTCGAGAAGCCGACAGTATGTTTTAAAAGACCATATTAAATAATAGAAGGAGTTAAGCTATGAATAAAGTTATGCTAGAAAAGTATGCCCGCCTTATTGTAAAGGCCGGGATAAATCTTCAGAAGGGGCAGATACTCGTAATCAGTACACCCGTAAGTTGCGCGGATTTTACAAGGGAAATAGCCGAAATCGCCTACAAGGAAGGGGCAAAGGATGTAGTAATTAATTGGAGAGATGATTTATTCTCAAGAATCAGGTTCTTACATGCTCCAGAGGAGGTTTTTGAAGAGTTTCCTCAGTGGAGAAAGGAGTTCTATGTATCTTATGCCAGGTTAGGCGCTGCATTTTTGACAATTGAGGATGATGATCCAGAGGTAATGAAGGATGTAAACCCTGAGAGAATAATGAAGAACATCAGAACAACTCAAACAGCAGTAAAAGAATATAGGGATAGACTTATGAGCAACAAAAATCCATGGTGTGTAGTAGCAATTCCTTCAGCAGCATGGGCTAAAATGGTTTTCCCGGAAGTTTCAGAAGTGGAAGCGGTAGAGAGACTTTGGCAGGAGATATTTAAGACAGTCAAGGCAGATACAGAAGACCCTGTTGCTGCGTGGGAAGAGCATAAAAGCAATCTTAAGCGCAGTTTAGGCTTTTTAAATACCAATAACTTTAAGCTGCTGCGTTATAAAAATTCATTAGGTACTGATTTGACAGTTGAGCTTCCTGATGGTCATGTATGGCTGGGTGGCTCCGAGTACACACCCGAAAACCTTGAATTCATTGCCAATATGCCAACGGAAGAAGTATTCACTTTACCCAAAAAGTCAGGGATTAATGGCAGAGTAGTAAGCAGCAAGCCTCTTAGCTACAATGGCAGTATCATTGACAGGTTTTCAATTACTTTTAAAGACGGAAGAATTGTGGATTATACTGCGGAGAAGGGTTATGATACTTTAAAAAGCATTATCGAAACAGATGAAGGAGCCCATTATCTTGGGGAAGTTGCATTGGTTCCATATGACTCACCGATATCAAAATCAGGAATATTGTTCTACAATACACTTTTCGATGAAAATGCGTCCTGTCATCTGGCAATAGGAAAGGCATACCCAATATGTATAAAGAACAGTGATGGCATGACAAAGGAACAGCTGGAGAATGCAGGAGTAAATGATTCCTTTATGCATGTAGACTTTATGGTTGGATCACGGGACCTTGAAATAACAGGAACTACAACAGAGGGAAAAGAAGTGCCTGTATTTAGGAATGGCAACTTTGCATTCTAGTTTGCAGAGCAGCTATAAGCAAAAAGCAATAAAAGAGCCTTAAGGCTCTTTTTCTGTAGTAGGAGTTATCATCCAAGAAAGTCAGGGTTAGTCACATTGTCAGCCCTTATGGCTTTACGTTCAATAGTAAAATTTATTGTACTGTTGCGGTCGTCCAAGCTGCAGGGAAAGGTTGCTCCGCATTGCTCACACTTTAGGTACTCATGACTTTGCATAAGCTCTCTATTGTCAAACAAAAAAGGCAGCGCTTCGGGATCTATGCTCCATTGTCCTGTATCAGGAGTGTCAAGGTTGTAGCTGTACAAATAGGTTGCTTCACGTTTTACGGTGAAATGGGTGCCATTGCACTTTGTGCAGGTTAGAGACTCTTTTACTTTCAATTCAAATTCTTCCTTTCAGATGGGATTACGGTATAGAATAATGATTTTATTATCTCCCTATACTTTCTACGTATTACAAGTTTAATGGAATAATTTTTAAAATAATATGATATAATTTGGATAGCAAAACGTATTGGGGTGATTATATGTCTCACGTGGTCGGGAAGTCTGCATATAAGAGCTTGGAGGAGAGACTGAACAGGTTTCCCCAGGGAGCACCACCCTCTGAAACTCTATATAAAATCCTAAGCATGCTGTTTAGTGAAAAAGAGGCGGAGCTTGCAGCGCAACTGCCTATAAAGCCCTTTACAGCGAAAGCTGCCGCAGCAATATGGAAAATCAATGAGGTTCAGGCCCAGCTGATTCTGGAAGAGCTGGCCAGTAGGGCTATACTTCTTGATACTGAACATGAGGGAGTTCTGAAGTATGTGCTTCCCCCACCCATGGCAGGCTTTATAGAATTTTCGCTGATGAGGACCAGAGGTGACATAGACCAGAAGCTTTTAGGCGAACTATACTATCAGTATTTGAACGTGGAAGAGGATTTCATAAAGGAACTGTTTTTTGGTACCGAAACCAAGCTCGGAAGAGTTTTTGTACTAGAGGAAGTGCTTTCAAGGGATAATGAAGTTAACATATTGGATTTTGAAAGAGCCAGTCATATAATCAATAGCGCCTCTCACATTGGCATAAGCACTTGCTACTGCCGTCACAAAATGCAGCATGTAGGACGGGCATGTGACGCGCCTATGGAGATATGCATGACCTTCGATAATACGGCAGCTTCACTGATTAAGCATAATCATGCAAGAAAGGTTGATGCGGTTGAATGCATGGAGCTTTTGCACCAAGCCTATGAAAGCAAGCTTGTGCAATGCGGCGAAAATGTAAGAAGTGGCGTTACCTTCATATGCAATTGCTGCGGCTGCTGCTGCGAGGCGATGGTAGCAGCACGCAAGTTCGGCATGCTTCATCCGGTCCAGACCACAGGCTTTATACCCAGCGTAAGCGGAGACAAATGCATCGAGTGCGGCAAATGCATCAAAGCCTGCCCTATCGGGGTAATTGAAGCTGATGCTGCAAATAGCAAAGTCAGTATAAACAAAGAGGTGTGCCTGGGCTGTGGTATATGTGCGAGGTCTTGCCCAAGAAGTGCTATTGAATTGGAAAGACGCACAGAAAAAATTATCACACCTGTCAACTCCGTGCATAGAATAGTCCTAATGGCTATTGAAAAAGGCACGCTTCAAAACCTGATTTTTGACAACCACGCATTTGCAAGTCATAGAGCCATGGCTGCAATATTGTCTGCGATACTGAAGCTTCCGCCTTTAAAGCAGGTCATGGCAAGCAGGCAAATGAAGTCTGTGTACCTTGATAGATTGATAAGCAAATTAAGTTAATTATATATAGGAGGGCTTTTATGAAAAGAATTAGTGTGTTTGGGAGCAAACATTGACCGGACTGTGAACCTTTGAAAGAGTTTCTTTCAAATAATGGCGTTAACTTTGAATATATTGATATTACAGATAGTATGAGGGACCTGAAGATATATCTCAAGCTGCGGGATAGCAGATCTGAATTTGATGAAATAAAAAAGAGTGGCAGGGTAGGTATACCGTTTATAATGATTAATTATGGTGAAAAGTTTATATTTGATCAGCCTGAGTTGGATGAACTGAAATAATAATTCGCGGTAAACTTACTTGTTTGCCGCGAATTATTTTTATGTGTATGCAGAAAATAACTACATGAAAATAAGATTTTTTATATATGGACTGACTGGATGGGTAGCAGAGACGTTATTTACGGGATTCGGCTCCCTGCTTAGGGGGGACTTGACTATGCGAGCTTGGACCTATATATGGATGTTCCCTATATATGGTCTTATGGTTCTGCTCGAGCCGGTACACAACCGAATAAGGAATTTACCGGTTGTACTTAGGGGAGGTGTTTACACCATTCTTATATTTGGGATAGAATACACAACCGGTTGGATGCTTAGAGGGCTTATAGGGAGATGCCCGTGGAATTATGGCATGGGGCCGTATACGATTGATGGGTTAATAAACCTTTCTTTTATTCCGTTCTGGTTTTTGGGAGGGCTTTTATTTGAAAGGCTTCATGACTTTTTGACAAGAAAAAAAATACGATATTCGGACTGAGTGCAAAAATATGATGGAAGAGTATATCCATCATATTTTTTTATTATCCATTATTCGCTGGTATAAGCATATATATGACTTATACACCTTGCGGTTTAAGTCGAAAAATTATCCTTAGACCTTTATAGAATTAAGGATTGGCATGTAATAAAATATAGGTAATACCTAAATAAATACATATAAGGGGGTATATAACAGTGAGCCAAAAAATCAGAAAGCAAATCTGCATGTTTATGGTGTTTGTGTTCCTATTGGCATCCTTTCTTTACGCACCTCTAAACATTGCACAGGCTGAGGGGGAAGTAATAACAGTTGCAGAAGCCATTGCAAACAATTCGGGTACAGCAACGGTGGAGGGCTATATTGTAGCCCATACGTCAGGAAGCAAGAGCTTTGATTTCACAGCACCCTTTGCCAATGACTACAATGTTGCTTTGGCAGATTCTTCGACAGAGGATGATACTGCAAAACTTTTATCAGTTCAACTAACAACAGCATTTAGAGCAGAGTTTGGATTATTGAGCAATCCCGGAAATATCGGGAAAAAGATTCTTGTCACCGGAGATTTACTGGCGTATAATTCCGTGCCGGGACTCAAAAATCCAACTGCAATGGAATTTGTCGGAGACGTTGAACCTCCAGAAGATCCGGAACAGGTTTCGATTGTCGATGCAAAAGCCATGGTTGGGCAGACTGTTATAGTAAAAGGGGTAGTGACTGCAGATAATTCAGCAATCGGAGGAGGGAAGCTTTCCACTTACATACAGGATGAGACCGCAGGTATTAATGTTTTTGCATATGACCCTTCTGGTTACCCTGACCTTCTAGAGGGAGACCTGATCCGTGTCACGGGTGAAATCCAGGAATACAAGGAGCTAACCGAGATAGTTCCTGAGATAGACGGAATAGAAGTGCTTCAAACTGGTCAACCGCTCCCGGAAGTAAGCCAAATCACCATTGCAGACCTGAATGATGCCGCTTTGGCAGAGCCCCTGGAAGGCCAGCTGGTGAAAGTGTCGGGATACATTGAAGAAGTACCGGCAGCTCCAGCGGGAGGCGGCTACAACATTTCCATAATAGATGAAGCTTTTAATGGAACGACGCTTCGAGTTATGGAAGGCTCACTTGATGTAAGCAATATTCAACTGAATGATTGGTATGAAATTATTGGGATTCTAAGCCAGTATAATACCTATCAATTGATCCCAAGAAAAGCTGATGACCTTGTGCCCTCAAATCCCCAACCGGAGGATCCGTCTGCTTCAGGGGAATATAACTCAGCAATTGCCAGTATAGTGGATGGTGATACTCTTCATCTGACAACACCGGTGCTTGGTATAACTAAGGTAAGGTTCGTAAATGTGGATGCACCGGAGACATACGATTATCCTCTGGCAACGGATGCTGACATAAGTCAGAAGGAACATGGTGAAGCAGCAAAGGCATATCTAAATACGCTTTTAGAAGCCGGAGATGAAGTAATAATAAAGGTTGGAGAAGAAGCCACAGATGACTATGGGCGTCTATTAGCCCAAGTAATAAGAAAATCCGATGGCTTGAATATAAACCTTGAAATGGTGGAAGAAGGCTATGCATCAAGCTATTTCATATGGCCTATAGGCGATGATTATGAAGTATATTCGCAGGCTGCCAAGACTGCCTATGATGCAAGACTGGGAATTTGGAATGAGACAAATCCTCTCTTGGAGCTGCCTTTCGTATTCAGGGCAAGGGAGCAGGGAAAGGGCCTGTTGAGGTATGTGGGCAATTATTATACCGGGAAGTATGTAGTCCCAGAGGAGTGGGCAAAGATACCTGTCGAGGCAAGAGTATTCTTCGTATCTGCTGAAGAAGCAGAGGCGAATGGGTATGCACCAATGGGAGATGAGGTGCAGGAAAATATCAAGGTTCAAATCTTGGGAGCAAATGACCTGCACGGTAAGATAGATGTTACATCAACGGTAACAGTTCGTCCGGGCGTAAGCTTCGGAAGAGCGGATTATCTTGCAGCTTACCTGCGGCAGAGAGAAGCTGACAATCCCAATACCTTTATCATCCACTCCGGCGATATGATAGGCGGAAGCTCTCCTGTATCGGCACTGCTGCAGGATGAACCCACAGTGGAAATAATGGAGTCTATTGGATTTGATGTAGGAACAATAGGTAATCACGAGCTGGATGAAGGTATAGATGAGCTGCTGCGAATAGTTAATGGTGGGGAACATGAGAATGGAACTGACGACTATGATGGAATGAATTTCCCGTTAATTGCGGCTAATATTGAGTATAAAGACAGTGGCGAGCTGGTTTTTGAACCCTATGAAATAAAAGAAGTGGACGGAGTAAAGATAGGCTTCATAGGAGTTGCCACAACCGCCACTCCAGCGAATGTAATGCCCGAGGGCATAGCAAACCTGGTCTTCACCGATGAGGCAGATGCTATTGATAAATATGTATCTGAGCTTCAAGCCCAGGGAATAGAAGCAATTATAGTGATTGCACATGTTTCCGGTGAACAGGATGGGGATTCGGTCAAGGGGGTAATTTCTGGAATTGCGAATAGTATAAGTGATGCAGTTGATGTCGTTTATTCAGGCCACAGCCATACGAGAGTGGACGGTTTGGTGGACAGCAAGCTCATAGTTCAGGCATGGGAATATGGCAATGCATTTGCAGACATCGATCTGGAAATAGACCCGGTTACAAAGGATGTAGTGAGTAAATCCGCAGAGATTGTTGAAGTAATACAGGGGCAGATAGAGCCTGACAATGAAGTTGCTGCTATTCTCGAAAAATATGAACAGGAAGTAGCGTCAAAAGTAAATGCAGAAGTAGCAACATCGGATTTTCCTATGCTGAAGGGATACCCTACAAAGGGAGTAATAGGTGACATGGCACTTGGAAATTTCATAGCAGATGGGATGAAATATGTCATGAATGCTGATTTTGCACTTATGAATGGCGGGGGCGTTCGAGATAATATTGATGCCGGACCTGTCACATGGGGAGAATTGTTTAATGTCCAGCCCTTTGGAAATACTCTGGTGAAAGTAGACGTGACGGGACAGCAGCTTGAGGAAATATTAAATGCTATGATTAGTCCCAGCTACGGTCCCGATTCCTTTATTGGAGGCGCCCGATATACCTGGAGTACAGCAACAAACAAGATAGTTAATTTGTATGATGAAGACGGGAAAAAGCTTGATCCAGATACAACATACTCATTGGTAGTAAACAATTACATGTATACTCAGACAACAAATAAATACAAGCTGATAAAGATATATGGACAGAATTTTGAGCAAGGTCCTGAAGATATTACTGCCACTGTTGAATTTGCGAAGAGTTTTACTGACCCTATTCGCTATGAAGCGGATGGAAGAATGAGCACAGATTTAACAGCGCCTGTTACAACCTATATAGTGCCAGAAGGAGCAGTTGGAGAGGGCATATATAACAATCAGAATGTCAGGATCTCCTTTGCTGCTGCGGATACAGGCATTGGTGTTAAGAACATATTGTATCGGCAAAATGGCGGTGAATGGGCTGAAGGCATAGAAGCTGTTGTTGCTGCTGAGGGAAGAAACGTATTGGAGTTTAAATCAATAGATAAGGTATATAACGAGGAGGCAACACAGGCTGTTATAGTTAATATTGACAAGACTGCTCCAATCATTGCAGCACCGGATAGAATTGAGATTTATCATTATGAAGCACTGGAGACAAGGATTGAAGCTGCTGATTCTTTTAGCGGACTGCAGAAACTAACAGTAACCCTTGATGGAGATCCTGTCAGTGCGGAAATAACTGCAGCACCACTGACTCTTGCTCTTGGAAGCCACAGAATTGATGTGACCGCAATAGACAGGGCAGGTAATGCGGCAATTAAAACAATTACAGTGGAAGTAATTACGGATACCAATCACCTGGATGAGCTTCTGAACAAAGGCTTGGAGCTAAAGCTCATCAGTGACAATGGAATATACAACGGACTGATGGCAAAGGTGGAAGCTGCTCAAGGAGCGGCAGATGACAAAACAAGGTCGAATATTCTGAATGCCCTGCTTAACCAGGTCAAGGCACAGTCAGGTATAAAGATTGAAAAAGGTTTTGCGGACTTGCTGATTGGCGATATTTCCAGTATTCGAAACAGCTTAAAATAGCAGTAAAAAGGAGTAGATGATAATTCATCTACTCCTTTGATATTATTTTAAAAATCACCAGACCGCAATTGCACCATCGGCCCGAGGCTCAGTGCCGCCGACCATTACGCCCTGCCCATCGCGCCAGATTATTTGACCTCTTCCGAAACTTTCAGAATCAGAAATTACTCTTACATTATGTCCTTTATTTATCAAGCCCTCTATTGCCTCAGGTGAAAAACCCTGCTCCACGTCTATGCTCTTTTCGTTAATCCACTGCCATCTAGGTGCATCCAAACAATCCTGAGGGTTCATATGAAAGTCTACAGTGTTCATTATTACTTGGACATGACCTTGAGGCTGCATAAAGCCACCCATTACCCCAAAAGGACCTATTGGGTTGTTTCCTTTGGTAAGGAACCCGGGGATTATTGTATGATAAGGCTTCTTGCCCGGGGCAAAGCAGTTTTCATGGGAAGGATCCGCCGAAAAATTACAGCCCCTGTTGTGCAGGCTTATGCCCGTTCCCGGTATTACAATACCTGAACCGAAGCCCATATAATTGCTTTGGATAAATGAGACCATATTGCCTTCTTCATCTGCCGCAGCCAAATATACGGTGCCGCTTTTTGCGGGCTGCCCCGGCATAGGCATTACCGCTTCATTGCCAATGCATTCTCTTCTTGCGGCAGCAAAATCATCTGAAAGCAGCTGGTTAACTGATACCCTCATATTCCTGCGGTCAGCAATGTATCTGCATCCATCGGCATATGCAAGCTTCATCGCCTCTAGCTGCCTATGATATGTCTCGATTGAATCCTTTTCTGAAAAATCATAACCCTTGAGGATATTCAAGGCCATTAAAGCAACAATTCCATGTCCGTTTGGAGGGATTTCCCACACATCATAGCCGCGGTAATTGATACTTACAGGCTCTACCCACTCTGGTTCAAAAGTCTGCAAATCAGCTTTTGATATATATCCTCCGCTTTTATTGGCGAAGTCAGTTATTCTCTCAGCCAAGTCCCCTCGATAAAAAGACTCTGCATTTGTTTCACCAATAGCTTGCAAGGTTCTTCCGTGTGCAGGAGAACCCCATAGCTCGCCTGCCCTGGGTGACCTACCCATGGGTGCGAAGGTTTCAAACCAAGGCTGGAACATTTCATCTTTTAAAGCTATTTTATACGTCTGATAAGCTTTTCTCCAGGATATTGCAACAGTGGGTGCAACAGGATACCCTTCAATAGCATAAGCCACAGCTGGGGTTAAGGTTTTTGCAAGGGAGAGCCTTCCAAAACGAGATGACAGGGCAGCCCATGCAGAAGGGGTGCCTGGTACGGTGACGGGTATCCAACCATGCTTGGGTATCCCCCGACTCTCTACTTTATTAATGACATCTTGAGGAATAGAGGCGGGGGAGGGTCCGCTGGCATTCAATCCGTAGAGTTTTCCCTTTGACCACACCAGAGCAAAAGCATCTCCTCCAATACCATTGGAGGTAGGCTCAACTACTGTCAGGCATGCAGCAGTCGCGACAGCTGCATCTATGGCATTGCCGCCTTTTTTTAGTACTTCCAGACCTGCTTGCGCTGCCAGGGGATGAGAGGTAGCAACCATGCCTTTTCTTCCGTATATAATATTCCTTCTTGAAGGATAGCTGTATTTATGGGCATCAAAATCCATTTGCTATTCACCTTACCTTCATATTACTTCAATAATAGCACTCAAAAGATCCTCGTCTCTGGAGGAGCTGCCTATCATTAACTTGAACTCTCCGGGCTCTATGACAATCTTGTTATCACTATTAACAAGGGAAAGCAAGGATATGGGGATTGTGATTTCAGCAGTCCTTGTTTCCCCTGGCTTCAGAGTTACACGGGTAAAGCCCTTTAACTCCTTTGCGGGGGTAGTGACCGAGCTATAAATATCATTGACATATAGCTGCACAATCTCTGAACCTTCATATATTCCTGAGTTGTGAACCTCAACTGATACTGTGAGGTCATCAGCTGCAGTAATTCTGGATGAAGAAACTTTAAGATTTGAATACTTATAATAATTATAGGACAGTCCAAAACCAAAAGCAAACAATGGTTCAGCTGTCATCTCTACGTAGCTGTTCCCATGCCAGCCCGGCAGCTGATTGTAATATACCGGCAGCTGGCCTACATGCCTTGGAAAGGATATTGCCAATTTACCGCTGGGGTTATAATCTCCAAAGAGTATGGATGCTACTGCATTTCCACCCTCCATTCCAGGATTCCAGGCTTCAAGGATTGCATCTGCATTCTCTTTTACCCAGGGTATAGTAAGGGGTTTGCCATTTATAAGTATCACTACCAAGGGCTTTCCTGTATTTTTAAGTGCCTCAAGCAGCTGCAGCTGAGCTCCTGTCAGATTCAGCTCCACTCTGTCGCGAGTTTCCCCATTGAGTGTAACATCATCACCTACAACAGCAATAATTACATCTGACTCCCCAGCTATTTCCAAGGCTTGCTTTATGCGACGGTCATTTTCGCTGTGTATATCGCAGCCTTTTTCATAAACCACTTCTATGGTATCCCCTGCGCGCTTTCTTAAACCTTCAAACACAGTAACTATAGAACTGATATCATATCCAGGATGGTAATCCAGCATAGGTGACTCAGCCCTGGATAAATCCCTGGCGCCGAAAGACCAGTCCCCCAACTGAGCCTGTACATCATTACAATTAGGGCCTATTAGAGCTATTTTCTTGATTTCTTTTGACAACGGCAGTATATTATTTTCATTTTTAAGGAGGACTATTGACTCGAGCGAAGTTTTACGAGCAGCAGCTTTATGACTGTCACAGCCAATGATTTCATGGGCTGTGGCTGTATCAGGGAAACGCTTGTCATCGAATAAGCCTAACTTGAATTTTAGCTCAAGTATACGATGGCAAGCTTCATCGATATATTCTTCCTTAATAATTCCATCTTTAACGAGCTTTAATGCGGCATCATAGAATTCCGGCGTTGACATTATCATGTCGTTGCCTGCATGTACAGCTATTTCACATGCCTCTTCCATGTTTGAAGCAACTTTCTGGGTGGCATGAAGCCAGCCCACATTATTCCAGTCTGTGACTACGAAGCCTTCAAACCCCCATTCCTCCTTCAGTACCGTCTTTAGCAGCCATTCGTTTGCAGAACAGGGTACACCGGATATCGCATTATAGCCTGCCATGAAGGTTGCACAGCCTGCTTCTGCTGCTGCTTTGAAAGGAGGCAGGAATATGGAGCGGAGCTTTCGTTCTGAGACTTCTGCCTCTGAGGAATCCCTTCCTCCCAAGGTCTCTCCATAGGCGGCATAATGCTTTGCGCAAGCAAGTATGCTGAAGGGGTCCTTGAGGCTGCTTCCCTGATAGCCTTTTATCATAGCTGAAGCAAGGATGCCAATAAGATGAGGATCTTCTCCAAAGGTTTCGTCTATACGGCCCCACCTAGTGTCCCTTCCAATGCACAGAACTGGCGAAAAAGTCCAGTGAAGTCCGGTAAGTATGACCTCTTGCGCTGTTATGCGAGCGACCTCCTCCAAAAGTCCGGGGTTCCAGCTGGAGGCCATTGCAAGCTGTGAAGGGAATACAGTAGCTCCGCTCTGAAAAGCATGACCATGAATGGCATCAATGCCAAATAATATTGGAATTCCTAATCTGGTTTGGGCTGCCAGCTTTTGCAGACGGATAGGGGCATCTCCAGTAACATGCAGAAATGATCCGATATGTCTTTCGAATATCCACATCTCAGGGTCGGTTCTTCCATCCACCTGACACATTTGTCCGACTTTTTCCTCGATGGTCATTCTTGCAAGCAGGTCTTTCGTCCTCACTGAGGACATAAAGGCAGAATTCTTGTACACCTCTGACATAGAAATTATCCTCCTTGTCGTCACATACACATTATTCTTACATATATATTAATTTGAAAGAAAAAGCTTGGATAGAAATAATTGCTTAAATAAGTAGCAGAGGCATTAATTAGTTGCTAGCTGATAGGTATTATTATGAGGTGGAAGAGGTATTCTTAAATTTTTACCCAATCATCATAAAAAAGTACAGAATTTTACTAAAGTTTTACTAAAAATATAGCTTGAATTTTATTAATATATGTGAAATATTCCATTTTGTGGAACTCATAATTTGCTAAATTTCGCTTGAAAAAACTACATTTAAATATTTTACATTATCTATTATGCGCTGATATCTAGCCGTTTGTCAACTTGTAATAGCACAAATTTAAACAAAAATTTTGACTATGATTGAATTGAAAAAATATATTGACAATTAACTAAAATTTTAGTAGATTTTTAATTAGAAAGGTCACTCAAACATGAGTAACCAAAATATAAAGGGGGAAGTATCAGTGAAAAGAATTCTTGCATTAGTACTTGCGTTAACTCTTGTATTCTCACTGGCAGCATGTGCTCCAAAGCCAGCTCCAGCAGCAGCACCAGGAGAGGCTGCAGCAGCACCAGCAGCAACAAAACCTACAATCGGTGTTACAATCTATAAGTATGACGACAACTTCATGTCCTTCGTAAGAAGAGCAGTAGAAAAGAGTGCAGGGGACAAAGCAGATCTTATAATGAATGACTCACAGAACAACCAGTCAACTCAGAACGAACAGGTTGACATGATGATTTCAAAGGGTGTAAAAGCACTTGCAATCAACCTGGTTGACCCACAGGCAGCTTCAACAATAGTTTCAAAAGCTAAAGCTGCTAATCTCCCAGTTATATTCTTCAACAAAGAGCCAAGCGCTGATGTATTGGCTAGCTATGACAAAGCTTGGTACGTTGGAACTACTTCTTCAGAATCCGGCGTAATGCAGGGTAAAGTTATTGTTGATGCTTGGAAAGCAAATGCTAAGCTTGACAAGAACGGCGACGGCAAAATGTCATATGTTCTCTTAAAGGGCGAACCTGGACATCCAGACGCAGAAGCTAGAACTAAATTTGCAGTTGACGAAGTTAAGAACGCAGGCATCCAGATTGAAGAGCTTGAGCTCCAGACTGGTATGTGGGACAGCGTAAAGGGCAAAGAATTAATGGACGCTTGGATAGCTAAGCATGGCGACAAGATAGAAATGGTTATCTGCAACAACGACGCAATGGCACTTGGTGCTGTTCAGTCCTTGAAGGCAAACGGATACTTCGTTGGCGACAAGTACATGCCTGTAGTAGGCGTTGACGCTATCCCTGACGCATTAGAGCAGATAAAGAGCGGTCTTATGCTCGGTACAGTACTTAACGATGCTAAGAACCAGGGCGGCGCTACTGCTGATTTAGCTATTAATGCTGCTAACGGCAAGGATCCATTGGATGGAACACAGTGGAAGCTCGACGACAAAAAGGCTGTTCGTGTACCATACGTTCAGATCACAAAGGACAACTTGAACATAGCTGAAGAGGCTTATAAATAATAGTAAAAATTAGCAATTAGTATTATAATGAAAACAAGGATGCATAAGCATGCATCCTTGTTTTTACAAATTTGGGTGACCTCGACGCAAACGATAAAACCCAAATGAGGAGGCTCAGAGCCTCCGAGATTCCCGAAGCATATAGAATGGGGTGTAGCCTATGAATAGTAATGATAGGTATTTACTTGAAATGATCAACATATCCAAGGAATTCCCTGGCGTAAAGGCGTTGGACAATGTACAGCTCAAAGTGCGCAAGGGTACAGTTCATGCTCTGATGGGTGAAAATGGAGCGGGCAAATCGACTCTAATGAAATGTCTATTTGGTATATACCATGCTGACAGCGGTGAAATATACCTTGAAGGAAAGAAAGTCAGCTTCTTATATGCAAAACAAGCGCTGGATAGCGGTGTATCAATGGTGCACCAGGAACTGAACCAGGTAAAGCAGCGTAATATCATGGATAATATCTGGTTGGGACGTTACCCTAAAAAGGGACTTTTTATAGATGAAGAAAAGATGTATGTAGATACAAAGAAGATTTTCGAAGATTTGGATATTCAACTTGACCCACGTATGAAGGTAGGCAAATTAACAGTTTCGGAGATGCAAACGGTTGAAATTGCAAAGGCTGTTTCATATAATTCAAAGGTTATAGTAATGGATGAACCTACTTCATCCCTTACTGAAAGGGAAGTTAACCATCTGTTCAAGATAATCAGAGCTTTGAAAGAAAAAGGAGTAGGGATTATCTATATATCTCATAAGATGGAGGAAATACTGAAGATCTCTGATGAGGTCACGATTATGCGTGATGGAAAATGGGTAGCAACAAAGCTTGCTGGTGAACTAACAACAGATATAATTATAAAGCTCATGGTAGGCCGTGACCTGACCAACCGTTTCCCGGAGAAAACCAATAGACCGGGGGAGACGATTCTGAAGGTTGAGAACCTTACGGCGACATATCAGCCCTCTATACAGGATGTTTCCTTTGATCTTCGAAAGGGAGAGATTCTGGGGATAGCGGGACTGGTAGGCTCCAAGCGTACCGAAATTGTTGAAGCCTTATTCGGAATAAGACATAAAGCCTCTGGTAAAATTTCTATACATGGCAAGGAAGTTAAGAATCAGACTTCACAGGATGCTATAGACAACGGATTTGCATTAGTTACTGAAGAGCGCCGAACAACGGGCATATATGCAATGCTGAATGTAAACTTCAATTCAACTATCGCTAATATGGACAGGTATATTAACAAAACCGGCTTATTTAACGATAGCAAAGCCAAAGAAGATACCAAGTGGGTAATTGACAGTATGAGTGTGAAAACGCCTTCACAAAAGACATTGATAAACTCATTATCCGGTGGTAATCAACAGAAGGTCATACTGGGAAGATGGCTGCTCACAGAGCCGGAAATCCTTATGCTGGATGAGCCGACTCGAGGTATTGATGTTGGCGCAAAGTATGAGATATACCAGCTGATGATTGACCTTGCCAACAAGGGTAAGGGAATTATAATGGTTTCTTCAGAAATGCCGGAGCTTCTGGGCATTGCAGACAGAATACTTGTAATGAGCAATGGCCGGGTTGCCGGAATAGTAGAAGCCAAGGATACCGATCAAGAAGAGATTTTGCGCTTGACAGCCAAGTTTCTATAGGATAAGGAGTGATAAAGGTGTTAGGTTCGTTTTTTAATAAAATAAAAAAAGTTTTAGGCTCATTTTTTAATAAAGTAAAGAACATTAGGATAAAAGATATACTGCCATGGGTGATGAACAATGCAATTTTTGTTATACTATTATTCCTTTTAACAGTGATAATTGTCATCTCTCCGGATTTCGTCACAATACTTAACTTCCGTAACATATTATCCCAGGCATCGACACGTATTATAATTGCTTTAGGTATAGGCGGACTCATCGTCACACAGGGTACCGACCTTTCGGCAGGTCGTTTGGTAGGTCTGGCAGCAGTCATAAGTGCTTCAATGCTGCAGGCACCTGAATACGTGTATCGTATGTATCCTAATCTGCCACAGCTTCCAGTAATAGTGCCAATATTGGTTGTTGCGGTTGTTTGCGGATTTTTTGGACTGATTAACGGTTTTGTTGTAGCAAAGCTTAATGTTACACCATTTATAGCCACATTAGGCTCAATGATTATCATATATGGTGTAAACTCAATATACTTTGACCGTCCTCCTTATGGGGCACAGCCTATAGGCGGTCTTGATGAAAGATTCATGCATTTTGCCCAGGGCAGCTTTAATATCGGTGGTTTTCTTATACCATACCTGGTTATTTATGCTACCATTGCTACGATATTTATGTGGATATTATGGAATAAGACCCGTTTCGGTAAAAATATATTTGCAGTTGGAGGCAATCCTGAAGCTGCTGTTGTATCCGGAGTAAACCTTGTAAAGACTTTACTGATTGTATATACACTGGCAGGGGCTATGTACGGATTTGCAGGTGCTTTGGAAGCAGGCCGTGTAGGAAGTGCTACCAACAACACCGGTAACATGTATGAGTTGGATGCTATTGCAGCCTGCGTAGTAGGCGGGGTATCCTTCAGCGGTGGTATTGGTACAGTCAGTGGAATTGTAATAGGGGTTCTGATATTCCAGGTAATCAACTATGGTTTAGCATTTATAGGGGTTAACCCTTACCTGCAGTATATTATAAAAGGTCTGATCATAATAACTGCAGTAGCTATAGACACAAGGAAATATATTAAGAAGAGATAACATAGTCTGGAATTTTGTTTAGGGGTGTTTCAATGAATGTGGATGTATTGATAGATGAATTTAAAGATTTATTTGGTATAATAGAAGATGTATATAAGTTCTTTGCACCCGGTCGAGTGAATTTGATTGGCGAACATACAGATTATAACGGTGGACACGTATTTCCGTGTGCTTTGACCTTTGGGACCTATGCAATTGCTCATAAAAGGCAGGACTCGAAGCTGAGGCTGTTCTCAAAGAATTTTGAGAGTCTGGGCATTATTGATGCCGATATAAGCAGCTTGGTTTATGATAAAGCTCATGATTGGGCCAATTACCCTAAGGGAATAGTAAAGACCTTTAAGGATGCAGGGTTTAACATTGATAAGGGACTGGACATAATGTTCTTTGGAAATATCCCAAATGGAGCAGGCTTGTCTTCCAGCGCATCTATTGAACTGGCAACCAGCGTTGCTATAAAGAGTTTATTTCAATTGAATGTTGATATGATTGGAATGGTAAAGCTTAGCCAGAGATCGGAAAACAAGTTCAATGGAGTTAACTGCGGAATAATGGATCAGTTCGCCTGCGGCATGGGAAGAAAAAATCATGCAATGCTTTTGAATACCACTACCTTGGGATATAAATATGTTCCGGTAAACATGGAGGGCGTATCCATAGTCATAGCTAATACCAACAAACGCCGAGGTTTGGCGGATTCCAAATATAACGAGAGAAGAAGCCAGTGCGAGGGTGCCCTGTCTGCACTGCAGCAGAAGCTCCAGATATCCTCTCTTGGAGATTTGGATGAAGAAGAGTATGAGAAGAATAAGTATTTGATAGTCGACGAAGCTCAAAGAAAGCGTGCCAAGCATGCAGTGTATGAAAACCAGCGAACCATTAAAGCTGTGAAGGCATTGGATGAAGGGGACATAATGAGCTTTGGTCAACTGATGAACGCTTCACATATCTCATTAAGGGATGATTACGAGGTTACCGGCGTTGAGCTTGACACTTTGGTGTCGGCAGCATGGAGCAACGGTGCGATAGGGTCAAGGATGACAGGTGCAGGCTTTGGGGGCTGTACTGTAAGTTTGGTTCACAACGAGGGCATTCCCGGCTTCGTTGAAAAGGTTGGTATGGAATACTTGGACAAAATAGGGTACAAGGCAGATTTCTATGTGGCTTCAATAGGTGACGGAGCCAGACAAATATAAGTTTTTTGCAAGAGGTGGTTTTTCTTTAAACTGCCTCTTGTTGCACATTTAAAAAGGTTTTATAGGGAGGGTTTTGTTATGGCGGTTTTAGTATGCGGAGGTGCAGGCTATATAGGTTCCCATTGTGTTTATGGCCTTATTGACAAAAAGGAAGAGGTTGTTGTAGTTGATAATCTCCAGACAGGTCATAGTGATGCAGTACACAAAAAAGCTAAATTCTATAAAGGTGATATAAGGCACAGGGAATTCCTGGACAAGGTTTTCAAAGAAAACAAAATTGATGCTGTGATTCATTTTGCGGCAAATTCATTGGTAGGAGTTAGCATGAAGGAGCCGCTGGCGTATTATGACAATAATGTTCATGGCACGCAAGTCCTGTTAGAGGCTATGAGCAAGCATCAGGTTGATAAAATTGTCTTTTCATCCTCAGCAGCAACTTATGGAGAACCTGAGAGCATTCCGATACTTGAGACTGACAGGACACTGCCGACCAACCCTTACGGAGAAACAAAGCTTGCAATGGAAAAAATGATGAAGTGGGCGGATAATGCTCATGGCATAAAATATATAGCGCTTAGATATTTTAATGTGGCCGGAGCCCATGAAAATGGGATAATAGGTGAGGATCATGACCCTGAGACCCACTTGATACCACTTATACTCCAGGTACCTCTTGGAAAGCGCGAAAGCATTGCTATATATGGCGATGATTATGATACTAATGACGGCACCTGCATAAGGGACTATATCCATGTGATGGACTTGGTGGATGCGCATATCCTTGCTCTCAACAGCTTGAGAGAAGGGTCAGCAAGTGCAGTGTACAACCTTGGAAACGGTGAAGGGTTTTCAGTAAAGGAAATGGTAGAAGCAGCCAGGAGGGTAACGAATCACCCGATACCGGCAGTACTATGCCCAAGAAGAGCTGGAGATCCCTCCACCCTTATTGCCTCCAGCAAAAAAGCCAAAGAGAAGCTGGGTTGGGAGCCAAGCTTCAATAAGGTAGATGATATAGTAGCTTCAGCCTGGAAGTGGCATAAGAACAATCCCTCAGGGTTTGAGAAGAAATAAATTACTGCAAAGCTTGGGTATTCCTTGCAGGTAGAGGAACGGGTACCACGGATTTCCTTCGGAAAAACACTGAAACCCACTGAATACACGGCGAATAAAATATTTATATATAAATGATATTCGATAACGAGGCATGTATCGAAATTTACTAATGTAGCTATATCGTATATAATACTTAACCGTGATATTCCGTAGGAATCCGTGGAAATTCCGTGTGTTCCGTGGTACCCGTTCCCTTCGCCGCATCTTTTAAATAGAGGTGATTTTCAATTGAACATATACAAACAGATAAAACGCCTTATAAACTATGGTTTGGATAAAGGCTTGATAAATAAGGAAGATGAACTATATGTACGCAACAGACTTCTGGAGATTTTGAAGCTTGACGAGTATGAGGATATTGAGGCAGATACCGAAAAACTTACGAATCCACACCCGATTTTGGATGAAATCCTGGACTATGCCTATGAAAAGGGAGTGCTTGGTGAAAATACCGTCACTTATAGGGACTTGCTGGATACCAAACTTATGGACTGCTTCATGCCCCGACCCAGTGAGGTGATAAGAAAGTTCTACAGCGACTATGAAAAATCCCCGGTGACAGCTACTTATAATTACTATGGCATGTCAATAGCATCAAACTATATTAGAACGGAGCGTACAAGCAAAAACGCGAGCTGGAAAGCTGATACAGCTTTTGGAGAACTGGATATCACAATAAATCTCTCAAAGCCGGAAAAGGACCCTATAGCTATTGCCGCCTCAAAGAATATAAGAGCCACTTCTTATCCAAAATGTCTTTTATGTAAGGAAAATGAGGGATTTGCCGGCACGTTGAATCATCCGGCAAGACATAACCATAGGATTATACCTTTGGAGCTGTGCGAAGAAAAATGGTTTTTGCAATACTCGCCATATGTTTATTATAATGAGCATTCAATAGTATTCAAGGATAGTCATGAACCCATGAGGATTTCTAAAACCACCTTTGACAGGCTCTTGGAGTTTATTGAAAAGTTTCCGCACTATTTCATAGGATCCAATGCAGATTTGCCCATTGTAGGAGGCTCTATACTTACACATGACCATTTCCAGGGGGGCAACTATAAGTTTGCGATGGAAACCGCATCGGTCCTTAAAGAGGTCAGCATCAAAGACTATGAGGACGTAGAAGCTTGTATTGTCAATTGGCCGATGTCAGTTATACGAATAAGAAGTGGTAATAGAGAACGGCTCTCAGCGCTGGGAGGAAAAATCCTTGAAGCTTGGAGGAAATACAGTGACGAAAGTGTTGACATAATAGCGGAAACACAGGGTGAGCCGCATAACACCATTACGCCGATAGCAAGATATTCGAAGGGAAAGTTTGAGCTGGACTTGGTATTGAGAAATAACAGAACCAATGAGGAGCACCCCCTTGGAATATTCCATCCTCACAGCGAGGTTCACCACATAAAGAAGGAAAATATCGGACTTATAGAGGTTATGGGACTTGCAGTGCTGCCGGCCAGACTTATAAATGAGCTGAAGCTTCTGGAAGCTTGCCTTATGGGAACTGAAAGCATTGAGCAGCATGAAGAGCTGGAGCAGCATAGGCATTGGTTCCTGCAGCTTAAGGAGAAATATGGCAATACTGATATTGATATGGATAAAGTGCTGAGAACGGAAGTCGGGAAGGTATTTGAGAAGGTGCTTCTGGATGCAGGGGTATTCAAGCTGGACAGCAAAGGTCTGGAAGCTTTCTCAAGATTCATTAATTCAATAAGGTAGGTGTTTTGAATGTATTGTATAGGGAGTATCAAAAGAATGGAAGATAAGGATATAGCTCTGATAGCCTTGAGGAACAAAAATAACATTGAATTGAAGCTTATGAGCTATGGGGCTTCAATTGTCGAGCTTCACACTCCTGATAGAGAAGGTAGACTTGAAAACATCGTACTTACTTATGAGAATATGGATGACTATATCAAAAATATCCCTTATTTCGGAGTTATAGTCGGAAGGACCGCAGGACGAATTGGAGGAGGAAGCTTCAAGCTTTCCGGGGAACAATACCAATTGGACAAAAATGCAGGTATTAATAATATTCATGGGGGCTCAGGGGGATTCAGCTTCAAAAACTGGGATTATAGCATATCCGAAAAGGAAGATAGAGCAAGCGTTGAGTTCACATGCGTCAGTAAGGATATGGAACAGGGCTATCCTGGGAACCTTGAGGCTAAAGTAATATATACCTTGACTGAAGACAATGAGCTGATTATTGAATATCAAGCGCTTTCAGACAAAGACACTATCTGCAATCTAACTAACCATAGTTATTTCAACCTTTCAGGGAATTATAAGAGAAAAGTCACGGAACAGCATCTAAAGGTAAAGTCTGATAGCTTCCTTGAGACGGACAACAATCTGGTCCCTACGGGAAAAATACTGGATGTTAAGGATACTCCCATGGACTTCAACAGTGAGAAGCTTATTGGGAGAGATATTGAGAGTGATTATTTACCGCTGCGAATTGCCAACGGTTATGACCACCCATGGCTGCTTTCCTGCAAGGAAGCACAAGTGGAATTGCATGATGAGCAGAGCGGCAGAAAGATGACTGTTAGTACTACATACCCATGTGTAGTTATATACACCTACAACTTTGCTAATAATGAGAGGCTTAAGTATGATAAAGCAGGAAGCAAGTATGACGGCATATGCTTTGAGACCCAGTATGAGCCGGATGGTATTAACCATGAGGGTTTTAATTCAGCGGTGCTTTCTGCGGGCAGCAGCTATAATGAAAGAACGGTGTTCAAACTGGAGGTATTATAGTGTACTTGGGAGTGGATTATTATCCTGAACATTGGGATAGAGACATGGTGGATGATGATATGAGACGGATGGGTGAAATGGGAGCTAATATCATCCGTATCGGAGAGTTTGCCTGGCATATGATGGAGAGCTCGGAGGGACACTTTGACTTTTCATTTTTTGATATGGTTATCAGTAAGGCCAAGGAGCATAATCTCAAGATAATGTTTGGGACTCCCACGGCCACATTTCCTGCATGGCTTGCTGCAAAACACCCGTCAATTCTATCAAAGGATGAATATGGTCATATCAGGGTGTTTGGGGGCAGAAGGCAGTATTGCTTTAATTCACAGACTTATAGAGAATACAGCAGCAAAATTGTAGAGAAGCTGGTTTCTCACTATAGAACTGAGGAAGCTGTAATTGCATGGCAGATTGACAATGAATTCGGTCATGAAGGCAGTGATATGTGCTATTGTGAACAGTGCTGCGACGGTTTCAGGAAGTTTTTGAAGGATAAATACAAGGATGTTGAAACACTGAATAAGATTTATGGAACAATTTTCTGGGGACAGACCTATAATTCCTTTGATGAGATTCCGATGCCCCAGCCAACAATTACTACCCATAATCCTTCACTCAGACTGGATTGGGCAAGATTTAGATGTTACTCAGTAAACAGCTTTGGAAAGCTCCAGATTAATCTGGTAAAGGAGCATAAGGGAGCCCATCAGCAGGTCACTCATAACTTTTCGGGAGGTTTCTTTGACAAGTCGTATGATCTGAATATAATGGCGGCGGAGCTGGATTTTGCAGCCTATGACAACTACCCTGTCTGGGGAGGCTTGATGGAACCGCTGGCACCGGCGCATATTGCCATGACTCATGACTATATCAGAGGGTTAAAGAAGAAAAATTACTGGATTGTGGAAGAACTCATGGGTGCTCAAGGACATAATGTGATAGGCTACCTGCCCCGACCTGAGCAGGCTAAGCTGTGGGCTTACCAGGCAATGGCCCATGGCTGTGAAAATCTGCTTTTCTTCAGGTGGAGGGGAATGACACGGGGAGCGGAACAGTTCTGCCTAGGAATAATAGATCAGGACAATGAGACAGGCAGGAAGTTTTATGAAGTGCAGTCCTTTATGGAAGATGTGCGTAAGTATGAAAGGGTGCTGCAGAGTGAAATCAAATCAGATATTGCGGTACTGTATGATTTTGATAATATCTGGTCCTGGCATTGCCAGCAGCAGTCTTCCGAATTTGATTTCACCAATGAACTGGTGCGATTATATACCCCATTTTACAGCTTGAATGCAGGCATGGATGTAGTGAGCACTAGAGTAGGCTTTTCTGACTATAAGGTGCTTATCGTACCTGTGATGCAGATTATAGATGAGGAGCTTTCCGAACGCCTCAGGGAATTTGCGGCAAAGGGCGGCACTGTCCTATTTTCCTTCAGGTCAGGAGTTAAAGACAGGAATAATAATATAAATTTTGGGCAAGTATTTCCATGTAATATAAGAGATTTTGCAGGAATTTGTATAAAGGAAGCAGAATCCTTACAGGCAGGACAGGAAGTGCAAATCCTTGGGCAGGGAAAGCATAATGGCAGGAGCGGATACTGCCGGGTATGGCGTGATATAATAACCACTGAATCCGCAGAAGCTCTGTATAATTACTCTGACAGATTTTACAGCCAGAATGCCTGTATAACGGTAAATGAGTATATTAAGGGAAAGGTTTACTATATAGGCGGTGGAGCAGATGGTGAGACACTGAAGAGCATTGCCAAGGAAATAGTTTCATATTGCGGCATCCGCCATTTGGAATCCCCGGAAGGGCTGGAAGCTTATACAAGAGATTGTGATGGGGAAGAGTGGCTTATCATGTGCAATCATACTGATAGGGAAATTGTGTATGGCGATATAATATATAAACCATTTGAGAGCAGGATAACTTTGAAAGGAAGAGTTTAAATGGCTACTTTGAAAGACATTGCAAAACTGGCAGGAGTATCATTGGCAACAGTATCTCGGGTATTGAACCATGATGCAAGTCTCAACGTTTCTGATGATACAAGAAAAAAGATTTTTGAAGTAGCAGAAGAATTGGGATACCAGACTATGAGGCAAAGAAGCAGAAACCTCAATAAGAGGATTAGAATAGGAGTCATTCACTGGTATTCGCAAAAAGACGAGCTTGGAGATCCCTATTATCTTTCTGTGGCTAAGGGAATTGAAAACGAATGCTTCAATAAGAAGGTTGAATTTGCTTCTATTTTTAAAGATGGGGAAAAATATGCCACAGGTGAGCTTGATGACCTGGACGGCTTCATTGCTATAGGAAAGTTCAGTCAAGAGGATATACAGGGACTTTCAATGTTTTCCAAGAACATAGTCTTTATTGATTCCTCACCCAATGAAAAGGTATATGATTCAGTAGTCGTTGATATAAAGAGCGCAACCAGGGAAGTGCTGGAGCATATGTTCGGTCGCGGACACAGAAGGATAGGCTTTATCGGAGGAAGGGAGTATGTGGGCAAGCAAAAGGAACCTTTAGTGGATGAGCGGGAAAGGACATACCGTGATTTTACCAAGGATAAAGGCATATATGACGAGAGGAATATCTATATTGGTTCTTTTACAACGGAGGCGGGCTACAGCATGATGAAGAAAGCCATTGAAAAAGGGGAAATCCCTACTGTATTTTTTGTGGCCAGTGATTCAATGGCAATGGGTGTCATACAGGCGTTGTACGAATCGGGCTTAAATGTACCTCATGATGTCGGCATAGTAAGCTTTAATGATATTCATACTTCCAAGTATCTGATACCTCCCCTCAGCACTGTTAGAGTACATACGGAATTCATGGGAGTGACTGCAGTAGGACTGCTGCTGGAGAGAATAAAGGAAAAAAGGGATATAGCCAAAAAGGTCATACTTCCTACAGAGCTTATTATTCGAGAAAGCTACAGATAGAATAGATGCCCTTTAATAAGAAAGATGTCTAATCATAGACATCTTTTTCACTTTACGGTAAACTAGATATAACACGTTTGAAGGGGGATGCAAGTGAAGAAGATAATAAAACGTATAGCAAAGCTGTACTTAGGACTTTTTCTATATGCTTTGGGGATTGTAATGACTATCAATGCCAACCTGGGTCTCGCACCGTGGGAGGTATTTCACCAGGGGCTTTCAAAGAATATAGGTATAACAATGGGGCAAGCAAGCATATATGTGGGAATAGTATTTGTGATACTGGACAGCCTCTTTGGAGAAAGATTGGGCTGGGGGACACTGTCAAACATGATATTTATAGGAGTTTTTTTGGATATACTAATGCTTAACCACTTGGTTCCGGTATTTCAGTCGCTAGCTCCGAGGTTTATTGAGATGCTTCTGGGCATGTTTACAATTGGTATGGCGAGCTACTTTTATATAAGTGCCGGACTGGGCTCCGGTCCAAGGGATGGATTGATGGTCGCCCTGACAAAAAGGACCACCAAATCAGTCAGGTTCTTAAGAAATTGCATCGAATTCAGCGTTCTTACCATGGGTTATGTCCTTGGGGGCTCGGTAGGGATAGGAACTGTTGTTATGGCATTGTCTGCCGGATATTTTGTACAGTTTGCATTTAAAATCTTCAAGTTCAATATTAAGGAAACAAAGCACAGGTTTATTGATGAGGATATAAAATACTTGTATGACAGGTTTTTTAGTGATAAGAAAAGCAAAGAACCAGAAAAACAATAGAGATATTTACATAAAGGAGAATAAAAATGTCATTGGTAAGCTTTTTGAAGCTAGTAGAAATACCGACGAAGGTGGCAAGTGTTATACCCTTTGCATTGGGTACGCTGTATTCCGTCTACCGCTTTGGAAGGTTCAATCCCAAGAATTTTATAATGCTGTTTATAGCACTGATATCCTTTGATATGGTTACAACAGCAATAAATAATTACTATGATTACAAGAAAGCGCATAAAACCCATGGCTATGGTTACGAGAGCCATAATGCCATAGTAAGCTATAATTTGAAGGAGTCAACGGTTTTATTTACAATATTCTCGCTGTTGGCTGTTGCCTCTGTATTCGGCTTTTTGCTGTTCTTAAATACCACACCTGTTACTTTGCTGTTGGGGGCTTTGTCCTTTGCTGTAGGAATACTATACTCCTTTGGACCTGTACCTATATCCAGGACGCCTCTGGGAGAAATGCTTTCAGGCTTATTCATGGGCTTCTTAATTGTATTCATATCCATATATGCACATGTTTATGATATGGGATTAGTTAATTTAGCCTTTGACGGAAGTATGCTTGGTCTAAGCTTCAACCTGAAGGAAGTGCTTTATATCTTTCTGCTTTCAATACCTACGGTGAGCGGTATTGCAAACATTATGCTGGCAAACAACATATGCGATATTGAGGATGACCTGGAGAACAGGCGTTACACTCTTCCAATCTATGTGGGAAGGGAAAAAGCACTATCAATATTTAAAGCCTTGTATTACATAACCTATTATGACTTGATAATACTTTTGCTTTTGGGTATAACTCCTGCCGCAACAGCGCTTACGCTTCTTACCTTCATACCTGTAAACAGGAATATCAGCAGCTTCTATAAGAATCAGAGCAAGAAAGATACATTTGTATTAGCTGTTAAGAACTTTTTAATCATAAATGCAGTACAACTGCTTGCAATTGGCGGGACGTTAATTATTGAAAAGCTTTTTTAATTAAAGGTACAGGTACGGGTAACACTGGGCACACGGATATTTCACGGAATAACACGGTTAATTATTATATTTTTACCCGCCGTGTGTTCCGTGGATTTTCGTGTCTTTAGTGTTACCCGTACTCCCGTTCTCTATATCACATTATTTTATAGTTCTTTCGATTGAACGAATTTGGCTCCAGTTGCTTTAATTGCGAGCTTCGCAGTATTATAAACAACTAGTGTAACAAATATGTTTGTTACTGCAGTAGGAAGCACTATACCTGCAAAGAGTACTGAGAATGGCGCTGGCAGCCCGACCATAATCAGTGCGGTATACAAGAATGTAGTGCCGCTTATTATAGTTCCTATAAAGGCGATTATGCCTGTTGATATCTGCTTGAACTTCAGTTTGTCGAATAGCTTTATCATCAAGTATACACAGAGGCAGGTCACTATTTTATCTACAACATTTGCTATCTGCCCACCCGGGAAGGTAGTGGTCAATGCAGTGATGAAACCGCCAAGAAGAGCGGTAAGTATTGTGCTTTTAAAATCCCTGCTGATTAACAGAGCAACAAATATGAAGGAAAGCATTAGGTCAAACTTCATATTTCCTATTGTACCCGGTACTATCTGGTGCATTATATAGCCTATGGAAAGCAGCAATGCTATAAGAATATTTTTTCTCAAATTCATAATATATCTCTCCTTTTAATAATTTATTTGATTTGATATTGTTACTGGTATTATTAAAAGTTCACAACATTGCACTCACCCCCTAATAAAAATATAAAAATACAAAAAACAAAAACCTTCCATCCCTATAAAGGGACGGAAGGTATATTTCCGCGGTACCACCCAGTTTAGACAAAAGATCTGTCTCTCTTATTAGATACGGAGCTTATAATTCAGCTCGATATCCCGATTCTGTAACGGGAATCCCCCGGCTTCGGCTAATTCCTCCGGAAGCTCCGGAAGGTTCGCCTGACTTCTCACAAGTCCATTCACTGCATATCCTGTTACCGGGCTTGCACTATTCCCGACTCGCTGAAAACTCAATATCGCAGATACTAATCTTGTTCATAGAATTTAGAAAATTTAAACTTTTTAATATAATAACATGAAACGCTGTATAGGTCAATAGATATATTTTTGCTATGTGCTTCGTGCATTCTTTGGTATTCCTATAGGGTATAGTTTCGAGTTTCGCGATTCAAGAAAGCTCTAAGAAGTGATACTTAATTCCATTGCCTATTGTCCTGCTTCAGAGTCTTACGTAAAAAACACGTGGCACGCGGCACGAAGCACGAGGCAAAACTAGCAGAGCCAAGCTATTTATACTATTTTCGTAGTCCAGGTCTCGCAGTTCCATACTTCACTCACAATATCGCTGTAGAATTCCGGCTCATGACATATAAGCAGCATGCTTCCGCCATATTCCATAAGAGCACGCTTGAGCTCCTCCTTGGCATCCACGTCCAAGTGGTTGGTCGGCTCGTCAAGGACCAGTATGTTAGTCTCTTTGTTTATCAGCTTGCATAGACGTACTTTCGCTTGCTCTCCTCCGCTCAGCACCACAATCTTGCTCTCGATATGTTTTGTGGTAAGGCCGCACTTTGCCAAGGCTGAACGTACCTCGTACTGGTTGAGGGACGGGAAGTCCTTCCATACCTCTTCGATGCAGGTGCTGTAGTTGGCTTCCTTTATTTCCTGCTCAAAATAGCCTATGTGCAGGTAATCTCCGAGCTCTACGCTGCCGGAGATTGAATTTATTTCACCAAGTATACTTCGCAGCAGTGTAGTCTTTCCAAGTCCGTTCGCTCCCACAAGAGCTATTTTCTGACCTCGCTCCATTTTCAGGTTCAAAGGTTTTGACAGAGGCTCGTCATACCCGATGACCAGATCTTGAGCCTCAAAAATCAGCTTGCCTGAGGTTCTTGCTTCCTTAAAATAGAACTCAGGTTTTGCCTTTTCCTTGGCCAGCTCGATTACTTCCATCTTATCCAGCTTCTTCTGTCGGGACATTGCCATGTTCCTGGTGGCGACTCTGGCTTTATTTCTGTTCACAAAGTCCTTGAGGTCAGCGATTTCAAGCTGCTGCTTGTTGTAGGCAGCCTCAAGCTGAGATTTTCTAGCCTCATATACCTGCATGAAATTATCATAATCTCCGACATAACGGTTCAACTCCAAGTTCCCCATGTGGTATATGAGATTAACTACGCTATTGAGGAATGGAATATCGTGGGATATAAGTATGAAAGCATTTTCGTATTCCAGAAGATATCTCTTCAACCACTCAATGTGCTTTTCATCAAGATAGTTGGTAGGCTCGTCCAACAAAAGTATATCAGGCTTCTCCAGAAGAAGCTTTGCAAGGAGTACCTTTGTACGCTGTCCACCGCTCAGCTCCTGCACTTCCTTATCAAGTCCTATGTCCACCAAGCCTAATCCACGTGCTGTTTCTTCAACCTTTGAATCGATTATATAAAAATCGTTATGCTCCAGAGTTTCCTGTATGGTTCCCATATCCTCAAGGAGCTGCTCCAATTCCTCTGGTGATGCAGAGGCCATTTTGTCGCATATTTCATTCATTTCTGCCTCAAGGTCGAAAAGATATTTGTATGCGGTTTTCAGCACATCTCTTATGGTCATTCCCTTTTCTAAAGTAGTATGCTGATCAAGATAGCCGACTCTGACACGTTTTGACCATTCCACCTGACCATCATCAGGCTCAAGCTTTCCTGTGACTATATTCATAAAAGTGGACTTGCCTTCTCCGTTTGCACCAATGAGTCCGATATGCTCTCCCTTCAGCAATCTGAAGGAAACATTATTGAATATCGCACGGTCGCCAAATCCATGGCTTAGATTTTTAACTGTAAGTATGCTCATTTTTGACTCCTCTCTTTGAAAGCTCTCTTAACTCATACATAATTGATTATATATGAGTTAACCGCATTTTCAAAGAGAAAACTCAAAAAGTCAGCAGAGAACTTTTTGGTAAAGGACTAAATTATATAATGCTGGCATAATATGAAATAATTTGTATCATAGTTCTGGAATTTTATTCATGGCATTGATACAGCTGCTTACAATGCTTTCAGCCAAAACACACATTATAACCAAAGCAATCGGGCAGGGGAAAACAGTAGGTATTATGGCAGGTACAATTTGTGCAAGCACATTATTGCTGGTATTCACTGACAGCCCTTTGCTGAGCGTACTGCTTATTGCCTTTGTCGGTCTTTCCAATGCTATTATAATGCCCATTTCATCCGACATTCAGAACAAATCAATAAGCACTTCGGACAGGGCGACAATTCTATCAGCATATGCAATGACCATAGATATAGTATCAGTGGTTATAAACCTTGCAATTGGAAAATCAGCAAATCAGTCAATACAGCTGACCTTTGTAATATGCAGTGCTTTCGCGGCAGCAGCACTGCTTCCAAGCTTGTATTTCTTCAAAAAAACCGGTGGGGATATGGCAAGAAAACAATGGTAAATAGGCGAAATTTTTGATATAATCGAAGAGGTAGGTGGTTTATGTCGAATATCGTTGGAGGGGCGAATGAGGAAGGTATTTATACTACTATTGACAGTTTTTTTGATATTTAATACAATCGTATTCGCAGATGAATCAGTTAATAATGGAGAAGAGAACATTTTAGCTGCCTTTTCAGTAGACCCCGAATTTGCAAGTGATTCTATTACAATAAAGCTTTCAGAGATGTCCAGGGGGAGCTCCTTAAGCTTCTCCTACAATCCGGATACGGAATTTATATATGCAGTGGACGGTAAATACAGGATTTCTATTAAAGTGCTGGACGATAATATTGAGGTCAATGAAACGGCTTTTGTGCTTAATAATATCAAGGGAATGGACATGTCTATTCCGTACCGCTTCAAGGCTTTCATATATATAGGCAGACAGGATGCAGCGAAGGATTCATACAAGAGTGTGCTAGACCCACAAGTGTTTTTCTCCGGCAAAGAGGTTGTCGCTGTATTGGCTGAGGCTACAATGGAGGTTATAGATGGTACGGCACATTTTGTTGTGCGAAAATCTGGGACAAGCATCCATGCAATAAATAAGAAGAATGTTGACAGTAACTTGGATAATACCATGCTTCTGGTAAATAAGAACAATACCTTAGACCAGAGCTATTTTCCTCCAGGTCTGATTTATTCAAATCCTTTAAGAGGCAGGACAACCGTCAACTTGAGGCTGAACAAAGAAGCAATGAAGCAGCTGAATTATATGCTGGACTCTGCTTATCGTGATGGAGTTTCGGGGATGGTAATAACAAGCGCCTTTAGGACCTTCGACAAGCAGACAAGCCTTTTTAATAATAAGACAAGCATACTGTCCAGAAAAATGAATCGTAAGTCTGCAATGGAAGAGGCTTCGAAGGTAGTGGCAATACCCGGCTCCAGCGAACACCAGACAGGTCTTGCTGCCGATATATGCAGTGAGAGAGTAGGGTTGGTCAGTAATTTTGCAAATACTAAGCAGGGCAAGTGGCTGGAGGATAATAGTTGGAAATATGGCTTCGTAGTCAGATATCCAGAAGATAAGTCAAAGATTACCGGTATAATATACGAGCCTTGGCATGTCAGATATGTCGGGAGCGTTCATTCGGAGATCATGAAGGCAAATAACATGTGTCTTGAGGAATATGTAGAATATCTGAAGAAAAACAAGGTAATAAGCTTCAGTGATAGCAGCGGCAGCAATTATTCTGTCCAATACATCAATAAGCAGGACTTTAATGCGGTCGGGGTGACATTGAGTCTTCCGGAAACCTCTACATGGAATATTTCAAACTGTACAAAGGACAGTTATGTATTAACAATAAAGCTCTAGTTTGCAGCACCTAATATGAACCTTTCCAATACATGCCTTACTCCATCCTCATCATTGGAACGGGTAACATAATCTGCTGACTTCTTAAGGTAATCGGGAGCGTTGCCCATTGCGACGCCTAGCCCCGCATACTGCATCATGTCCATATCGTTGAAGTTGTCGCCTATTGCGATGACTTCTTCTTTTTTGATGTTAAAGTGGGTTGCAAGGAATTTAAGAGCATGGCTTTTGTTGGCCTCCTTGTGCACTACCTCGATAAACCAGGGCAGTGAGGAATAGATGTTCAAAATATCCTCATAAGTTTTATAAATAGTTTCGGAGTGATATTCGAGGGCTGATGTATTCTTGCAGCTTACCATTATTTTTATAACAGAATCATCAACTGCTGATTTCAGGTCATCGATTATCCTGGGCTCCGACTTGTCAATCTCTTCATGTATGTGCAGGTTATGAGATCCACTCGTGTATATCTCATCATCCTTGTATAAGCTTAAATTAAGGTCGCTGGAAATGCAGTATTCAAGTATTTCCATACAATGCGCCTGTGAAAGAGCCTTTTTGTGATATTCCCGGCCTGTTCTTGAACACTTGATCAATGCGCCGTTACAGGTTATCAAAGGAACATCCAGCTGAAGTTCAAGAGCAAAAGGCAGTGCAGCAGGGTACATTCTTCCGGTAGAAAGTGTTACAATCACTCCGAGGTCTATTACTTTCCGTACTGTCTCGATTGTTTCCCTGGATATCTTAAGCTCCGGTGTAAGCAGGGTGCCGTCCATATCTATAGCCACCATCTTGTATTGCATAGTCTACCTCCCTAAGTCATTTATAATCTCTGCAACCTCTTCGTCGCTAACCTCGCTGAAATTTTTATAGTGCATACCGACAGCATAGAATTCTTCAGGTACTTCCAAGCATATTACCTCATCAACTTCCCTCGAAAGCTTTTCCACTGTATCCCGAGGTGCTACAGGAACTGCAACAATAACCTTATTCGCCCCTTGCTTCTTGATAGACTTTATCGCAGCGAGTATAGTAAAGCCAGTCGCAATTCCATCATCAACAATTATGACGGTTCTATCCTTCACATTGGGAAAATCATCAGTTCCCCTATATTCTCTCATCCGCCGTTTGATTTCATCCAATTGAAATGCAGCTTCTTCCTCTATGTATCTGTTTGAGACGCCGAGCATATCAACATAGCCTTCATCGGTAAAATAGCTCCCGTCGTAGGATACTGCTCCTATGGCGACTTCCTTGTTATGGGGTGCGCCAATCTTCCGAGGAATGATGAGATCCCATTCCAGGGCAAGCTCCTTTATCATTTCATGAGCTATTACAACACCGCCTCTAGGCACAGCAAGGATTAACGGATTTTCGCTTCTGAACCTTTCCAATTCCTTTAACAGCTTTCTCCCAGCGTCTTTTCTATCTGTAAACATAGCATCACCCTTCAAAATAATATACTAGTAGTCTTAGTAAGTGGGAGATATTTATTCCTTTACTATTAATGTTTTATTAATGACAAGCTATCCAAAATAAGAACAGCCACGTCATAGCCACATATGAGTATACAAAAATTGATGGCACTAATTCTCTCCGCCTAAGAAAAGTCTAACGCCTTCCAATATCCATCCGTGGACGTGGAAGGCTTGCTTCGGCGTCCTGCCTCGCATACGACTTTTCTAAGGCT